>JASLRF010000488.1 GCA_030744095.1 Pirellulaceae bacterium
CGTTGAACGTTGGATTAGCTCAGGCGATCTGATCGCCATCAACGTCGCCAGACCGGGGAGTAGATACAGGCGACTCCGTGTCACAGAGGACGCATTGAAAGAGTTTGAGATCAGTCGTTCAACGGCACCACGAACGAAACATCGTCGCAGACGTCCTTCACCCGTTGGAGGTTGAAGAAGGGCGCGCAGAAGACGGTAAGGTCGAATGGATTGAAACCCGCATCCACTCGAAGGACCGGAAGTATCCAACGATCTACAGGGGCTACGCGAGCGACTACGCCGCAGTGTGCGGGCCAGTCGCAAAGGTCATGCCAATCCACATGCTCCGGGTATTCAGCTTGCGGCACGCTGCCCGTTTGTTCACGCCGATCGGTGGCAACGTCGTCACTGAAGAAGAAGCCGCGGCGATGATGCGTGGCGACATGATCGAGACGGACGCGAAGCCTCGCGCAAGTTCACTTGATGAACTAGCTGCCAGGATCGCCCAAACGGACGAGCCAGAGCACGACGAGACCTCGCAAGTACCGCCTGAAGAACCGGCAGACGAACAGCCGTTCGAACACTCGCTGCAGGACTTTCTGGCTGATGTCGACGCGGCGGAAACAGAACTGGAACTCGGCCAACTCTACGAAGCCGCCGAGAAGGTTTTGAATCCAACCGAACTGATCCAGGTAGCCGAGGCGAATAGGACACGCGCGGAAGCGTTGGCGTAGCGCAAACAACTCTTAGTAACAATCGCAAGGACCATCACCATGCTCAAGAAAGCCCACACGATTTCCATTCGAGACATCGGCCCGCACACATCGCTTGAATTACAAGTCAGCCCCGGGGTCAACGTAATCAGCGGACACAACGAATCAGGCAAGTCGATCGCTGTGCGCTGCGTTGCCGCGCTGGCTGGCGGCGATGCTAAGTCCCTGCCGATCCGTGACGGAAGCGCCGCTGGTTTGGTGTCCGGATTCGGAACCACGCTTTCCATTGGTGCTCGCAACACTCGCGCCGGGGAATTCAGCGACGCCGACAGCCTGGAAGATCGCATCAACATCGCGGCCCTGGTGGATCCCGGTTTGAAGGATCCCGCTGCGGCGACCAAGCACCGAACGCGCGCCCTTTTGACGCTGACGGGCACCAAACTGACGTTTGAGGATTTCCGCACGATTCTGCCGGAAGCACATTCAGTCGAGAGAAGCCGCCCAAGGGCACCTAGACGAAGCGGCCGAACACAACCGCAAGGCGATCGTCTATTCGTGTTGCAACAGGAATAAAGCGATTGCGGAGACAATCAACGAGCTGCCAACCGCAAGACCGACTTCTGGCGGAGAAAAGCTCCTGGGTACGGCAGCGGCCAAATTCCTCGACCAGGACGTTGGTGGTTCTGATCAGGGCTGCGCAAAAAACCGGGGGCTAGGTTGCGTTGTGCGCTTCGGTTTGCTGACTGAGACTTTCGGCAAGTGCATCCAACTGGCGATGAGCTTCCTGTCGCAGTTCATCCGGTAAATTGTCTTCACTGTGATCGAGAAGTCGCCCGATGCATCTGCGGGCCCTGCGCATCACCACTTTCTTTCGCTCGCGATCACGATAGATCCGCTTGGTCAGTTCCGGAACGCTTACATTTACCCTCGCCGGGTGGTGGCGCCTTATCAAATTCTGTCCGTTTCCCCATACGGCAAGAATGGCAAATCCGCCGTCAAAAAACTCTTTTGAGAAGATTGTTGGCCTACGTGGACGCCAAGCCGCTTTACCCATAGACCTTCCGGCTCTGAAAAGTTTGCGAACCACGAAATCCAAGAGTGCATTCACGTGGCGTTGTCTCGCCACGGGCGTTGGATCTGACGAGTCGGGCAAGTCGCTGAACTCCATCGGCCGGTTCATACGCGACCCCTCCGTCCCTTTAGAACTCGGTTGCTTCACGAAAACCATAGTGATACGCCGCGCGTAACTTGGGATCGTTCAAGTCGCCATTGCCGAGTGCCTTAAGATTGGTATCGACCGCACTACCCTCGAAGTTCAGTCAATCTGGCCGTCGAATGTCGTCGGCTGGCATCTCGTTTTGAAAGGAGAAGGCATGGACACAAGAGCTACTGTTGAAACAACTTGCGAGGTTGTGCCTCGGGCCGACGCGAGCTCTCGCCCGGTTGAGGTAGCCCTCTCCCCGACCAACTTACGCTCGGTGCCCGTCGCTGAAAACTTGACTCATTTGCATGGAAAAACCTGAGACAGGCTTTTTAGTAGTTCGATGTCTAAGAGCATCGGTGAAATGTCCTGCGATGGTCTGTGGATTGACCGTGCCGCGGCAGCTAGACTAGCCTTCAGAAGGGATAGGTTTCGTTACTCATCAGCCCTCACACAAGGTACTGACAACGATGATGCATTTTTTCTGGAAAAGCTCCGGCTGCCCCCGTTTGCTGGTTGCTGTAATGCTGCTGGGCAGCGTAGGCAGCGCGTCCGCGGACGTTCAGCTACCCAATATTTTCAGCGATTCGATGGTACTGCAGCGTGGCCAGGAAAACCGTGTTTGGGGTCGCGCCGATGCTGGCGAAAAAGTGACGGTCACCATCGCCAAGCAGACGCATAAAGCAACCGCCGGTGCCGACGGCAATTGGCAGGTCAAGCTGTCGCCACTGTCCGTGGGCGACCCGCTGGAACTTAAAGTCAAGGGAAACAATGAAATCAAGTTTGACGATGTGCTGGTCGGTGAAGTTTGGGTCTGCTCGGGCCAGTCAAATATGGCGATGACGGTCAACAGTAGCAACGCTGCCGATTTGGAACGAGCCGCTGCACATTTCCCACAGATCCGCATGATCAATTTCCCG
>JASLRF010000489.1 GCA_030744095.1 Pirellulaceae bacterium
TCAGGAGCGAAAAACGATAGCGTGTTGTAGCCCCAGTAGTTCTTGAGCTTCTTTTGGACCAGATGCCGATCGTTCAGGTGATAGTGGACCGGCATCAGTTCGACTGCAGTCACACCCAGATCCTTCAGATAGGCAATCGAAGCCTCCGATGCCAGTCCTGCATATGTCCCCTGCGACTTCTTGGGGACATGCGGATTCAGTTTGGTAAACCCCTTTACGTGCAACTCGTAAATGACGGTTTCATGCCACGGTGTATTGGGTCGATGATCGCCTCCCCAGGTAAAGGCCGAATCCACAACCGCACCCAGCGGTGCAAACGCGGCGTTGTCGCGATCATCGAACGTTGCGTCGTCCGCCTTGTCGCCGATGCGATAACCGAACATCGAATCTGACCATTCAACCACTCGAGCAATCGCTTTGGCGTATGGATCCAGCAACACCTTATTGGGATTGAAACGGTGTCCCGCACTCGGGTCGTATGGCCCGTGAACACGAAAGCCGTACATCTGGCCAGGAATGATGTCCGGCAAGTAGCCGTGCCAAACCATGTCGGTCTGCTCGGGCAACGCCATCCGCACGGCCTCGGTTTTGGCACGCTTCGAATCAAATAAACACAATTCGACGTTGGTGGCGTGTTCCGAGTAGATGGCGAAGTTCACACCGGCTCCGTCCCACGTGGCACCAAGCGGATACGGTTTTCCTGGCCAAATTCGCACGTTTTCGTTTGACATCCTTCGCCTCCAGATCTCCTGTTATTGGATTCTGTCGGCACGCCTCCGCAGAATTGGTTTGGAATACCATCGCCACGCAGAAAGCCAACCTGTGGCTGCACTGACGCCATGACGTGCATACTACTTGCCGGCGAGAGTGTAGGCACTGGAGACGAAATCGACCACCCCATCGATGGCTGCTGTCCAACTCGAGCTAGTTTGGCTTCTGATCCGATTTGGTGGCCAACTCGCGTAGCGAATCCCGCTGGGAACTTGGCAAGTAGGGTTCCAAGAGATCCATCGCCAAGAAGAAGCCTGCCGCCAGTCCGCCGATACAGTAACCCAGCAGTGCGCCAAAAAGCGCTACGATAGCGCACCCGATAGCGACCACAACCAAGGGAAGCTGATTCAGCTGAGCAAAGGAAATCTGATTCTGCTGAAAAGCGAGCGAAACCGCAGTCCAGAACGGTAACAGAACGGCCCCTGTCAAGGCAGACCCACTTCGGGGTGCCGAACCGAACACGATCTGTACCAAACAGATGGCCGCGATTTCCGTCGACACAAACAGATAGACGACAGGTTGTGCGTGCATGTAATTCAACACGCCGAATAGAACTGCAAAGATTGTCGTCAATGCGAGCACGGCTGAAAGGCCAAATCTACGCGGCACCGTATATCTCGCTTTCGGGAGAGGGCCTAGAGGAATGAAAAAACTGCCGGTTCGCTGTCGGTACTGCTCGTACTCTTTTCGGTATTTCGCCTCCAACTCCGCCTCGACCGCAGGTGCCACAACCAATCTCAGCAAGAGCACACCCAGGATGGCCGAAATCAGTACTACTCCGTTGTTTGCCAAGACCGACAACGACAGGAAGAAAATCGAACTGGCCAGCAGTTGGGGGTGCCGGAGCCAACGGTAAGGGCCTGCAGTGATAAACGTCTCATTGTCTTGTTCATGGCCACCTTCGGAGTAGCGACATGCCCACACTAGCAGCAGGACTGCGAGCGTAGCTGGTATAGCCGCGCTCCAGCGAAGCACATTGGGCAGATCGAGGTCTGGATACCAAGGCCAAGGGCCATCGATCAGATAGTTCACCAAAGGGGCGATGAATATCGCCGAGGCAACCAAGCGTGCACGGCTTTGCCGTTCGCCACGATCTCCAACGATTGCAGGGGATCTGCGAGTTTTTCGCCAGCGTATGACCGGGAACAAGTACATTGCCCCGAGATAAAAGAGAAGCACTCGGAATTCTAGGTTGCCATTCATCGCTATGCTCAAGATATCGAGTAAGATAAGCTGGCGAGCTTAGGTTGCATGTCCCGATAATTAATCCGATTCGGGGGAGCGCCGTTAGATCCCACCGCGAATGGGGCATCCGCCTCTCATCTCGCCAGAATCATGCTAGATTCTAACCGCGCCGACCACCCTTCGCCAAACTGCAACCAGGCAGGCTTTGGGATTCCACAGGAAAAAAGCAAGGGTACGATCGGGTTTGGATTTGGATTACGCTGAACAATAGAGGAAGGGCAAAGGCCGCTACAGCGTGCATTTGCTCGGTGATTTGCCGCACGGAGGCCTGATGTGCGAACAGAAGTGTCGTTAGATAATGTTGGTGCGTTAGTCGAAGGAAGGTTGCAAGATCCAGGCACGTTATTGGGCCCACACGCCGTCGAGATGCAGGGTCGGAAAGCCGTTGCGGTTCGCGCCTATTTTCCCAATTCGAGTCGAGTCTGGCTTGTTGATGAGGCGCACAAGATCAGACGGCCGATGCGACGGATTCATCCGGCGGGACTTTACGAATCGGTTTGCCCGCCGCCGGAGAATGATAGACCATTTCAATATCAGCTAACTGTTGCCGATCCCCTGGGTGAAACGACCACGATGCACGATCCGTACAACTTTGGTTCGCTTTTGACCGACTTCGATTTCCATCTGATTGGCGAAGGGACGCACTACGACGCCTACCGGAAACTCGGCGCGCAACCACGTACCGTTGATGGCATCACCGGAGTTAACTTTGCGGTCTGGGCTCCAAACGCGCAGAGCGTATCGGTGGTTGGGAATTTCAATGGCTGGGACAGTCGCACTCACTCCATGCGCAAACACATCCCGTGTGGGATTTGGGAGATTTTTATTCCCGAATTGGGTACCGGCGAAATCTACAAATACAAGATGCAGACGGCTACCGGCGAGTTTATTGACAAGACGGACCCCTACGGATTCGCCACTGAATTGCCGCCGCGAACTGCCTCGGTTGTCGCCGATCTGATGCAGTATCGATGGAACGACGAAAATTGGCTGAAAGAACGCCGCGAGAATGACCAGTTGCATCGGCCGATCTCGATCTATGAAGTGCATTTGGGTAGCTGGCGTCGACGCGACGACCGTCTGCACGGCTGGCTGAACTATCGCGAATTGGCCCACGAGCTTGTCGCATACTGCCAGGAAATGCAGTTTACCCATATCGAATTGCTGCCGATCAGCGAACATCCCTACACTGGCAGCTGGGGTTATCAGACGCTGGGCTATTTTGCCGTGACCAGCCGTTATGGGGCGCCCGAAGACTTCATGTACTTCGTGGATTATTGCCACCAGCACAATATCGGCGTGATCCTTGACTGGGTGCCCGCACACTTTCCCAAAGACGCGCACGGGCTGCGACAGTTCGATGGCACGGCGTTATACGAACATGCGGATCCGCGGCAGGGCGAGCATCCAGACTGGGGGACCATGATTTTCAATTATGGTCGAAACGAAGTCCGCAATTTTCTGATCTCCAACGCTCTGTTCTGGCTGGATCGGTACCACATCGACGGTCTCCGCGTGGACGCCGTCGCATCCATGCTGTACTTGGACTACAGCCGCGATGATGGCCAGTGGGTACCCAACGAATACGGTGGTCGCGAGTGCATTGCGGCCGTCGAGCTGTTGCGCGAATTCAACCGCCAAACCCACGCTGCATATCCCGGGATCCTGACGATCGCCGAGGAATCGACATCCTGGGGCGGCGTCTCACATCCAACCACCACCGGTGGCTTGGGATTCAGCATCAAGTGGAACATGGGGTGGATGAACGACACGCTGCAATTCATGAAGAACGACCCCGTTCATCGGCGGTATCACCACGATGAACTGACGTTCAGCTTGATTTATGCCTTTACAGAGAATTTTGCGCTCCCTTTGTCACATGATGAAGTCGTGCACGGAAAACGATCATTGCTGGATCAGATGCCAGGTGACCTGTGGCAAAAGTTCGCCAACCTGCGTCTGTTATACTCCTACATGTGGACGCACCCTGGGAAAAAGCTGCTGTTCATGGGCAGCGAATTCGGGCAATGGAACGAATGGAATTGCGATGCCAGCCTGCAGTGGGATCTACTGCAGTGGGACACCCATGGCGGTATCAAGCAACTGATTACCGACTTGAACAGGCTGTATAGACGTGAGCCCGCGTTTTTTCAGCACGACTTCGACGCGGAAGGCTTCGAGTGGATCGACTGCCAAAACGGGGATGACAGCGTGCTGAGTTATCTTCGCAAGGCCAATAACCCGAACGACTTTCTGCTGGTGTGCTGTAACTTTACGCCCGTTGTTCGCGAAGGTTATCGCATCGGAGTGCCGCGAGATGGCTGGTACGAGGAGATCTTTAATAGCGATTCGCAGCACTACGGTGGCAGCAACGTGGGAACGCACCCGGGTGCCGAAGCAATTCAGCCGGGCGCTCAGATGCGGCCTTTCGCGCTGGAGATTACCCTGCCGCCGCTGGGAGTTACGGTGTTCAAGCCACGTTAATAACGTCGCTGTGTCGCGCCGCACTGAAACGACTGCCGCAGCAGATTAGTGCGAGTCGCACGGATCAGTGGCGTGGGCGACGCCTTGTTTCTACGTCCTGTGTGACGAAAGACCCGCTGCACGCGCGCCAAATCCGCTCTACGTTGCGCCGCCGGTGTCGATGTTCCACGACACACCCAGTTCGCTTTCCAGATTCGAGTACCACTCGCGCAACAGCGAAATGCTCTCGATGTAAGCGATGTACTGAACTTCAGGTGAATCGCCACTGGTGAGGAACAGCTGTTTCAATAAATCCACCGGTGGCGAATCGCTCACCAGGCGAAAGACGTAGACCTTGGACCTCGGCATGTTCATTGCAACACCGACTTCGCCGGGTTTGAGTGAAAAGACGACTTTCATGAAATCTTGACCAGCGTTCTCCACCCCGACGACGTCACTGAGTGCCGGCGTGCCGGCGCCACTTGGGTTGAACCCGGTCGTCATCCAACTGAATGCATCGGGCAAGATCACCACCTGCTCAGTGTCGGCAAACTTCTGTTCCAACGTCTGCTCGCTCTTGGCGATTTCGTCCTTCCAGTTTCTGGCTTCGTTCTCGGCAATCTTGCGAGCCTCGATGCGCTTCCACGCATCAACCACGTCGGAACGTGCTTCCGCAAAATCTGGCATGTAGGGCTCTTTGCCATCCGTCTTCCAATACAGGAACTGAACGTCTTGCGCGCCGCCGATCGTCGATGGGCTATAGCGACGGACATTCTCGGCAAACGCGATATCCGTGAAATTCTCGCGAGTCGGCGGCCACGACGTGAACTGCATATTGAACGCCTCGGCCAACTCGTATTTCGGCTCGTCTGCTGGTTTATCGTCCGCTGGTTTATCGTCCGAAAGCCCGTCGCCCGGTGGCTCGTCGCCCGCTGTGTCCGTCACCGGCTTCTCAGTCGGATCTTTCTTCTTGACCGCGACTTCGATCGAATCAACCAAAGGTATCCGCTCAACGGTCAAGCCGTGCTTTCCCGCCAACTCGTCCACATCAATCGGTCCTGATGGTTGTATGTCGTCATCATCAGGATGGGCAGCGCGCATTTCTTTCCGTTTTGCACGCCCCAGCTTCGTGACACGGCTACGCAACTCGGCCAGCGCTTTGTCGACTCGCTCCTGGGCGGGTTGACGTGCTTGGCTCTCAGTCAGTTCATCGCGAATCTCTTGACGCAACTTGTCGTCGAGTGGTCGCAACTTGGGTGGTTCCTCCGCTTCGGCCGGTGGAGCCGTTGTCAGGTCTTGGGTAGAGGAAGCAGGATCTTCGGCTGGTTTCTTCGTCGGCTGCGTCTCCGGCGTTGTGGATGTTTCTGGTTTGGATTCCGTTGTCTTGGGATCGCCTGGTTTCGGATCGGCCAGTTTCGGATCGGCTGGTTTCGGATCGGCTGGTCTTTCCTGCAGTGCCGCAGGTTTCTTGGGTTTTGGATCTGCCGCCTCTGGCGCGTCTGGTTTATCATCTGCAGGGGCCGCAGGATCACGGGCGGCTGCCGGTGGCGACTCGACTGGCGGCTGATTCTCTTCTGCTTGGGTACTCACGAAGAATTCTCGAGCCACCGCGGGAAGCTCTGCCTCACCCGACGGTGCCGGCGAAGTCGGCGGCGCAGGAGCCGGTGGATCTGCCGGCGTCGCTGGGTCGGCGGATGGTGCTGGAGCTTCTGTCGCTGGTTTTGGTTCAGGCGGCTTCGGTTCGGCCGGTCCTGACTTCTCCGTCTTCGGTACGGCTGGCTCCGGGTTTGCAGGCTTCGGCTCGTCCGGTTTTGGCTTCGGCTGTTCCGGTTTTGATTCAGCTGGCGACTTGTCGTTTGCTGTGTTGGATGCCGCCTTTTTGACTGGGTCATCTGTCTTGGCGGGTTCGTCCGATGGTGGCGCGGGTGCCGGCTCGCCGTTCGGAGGTGCCGGCGCGGCATCGCCATCGGGATCCTTGGCAGCCGGTTTCTCGTCGCCCTCGCCCGGGTCCGTATCGCTATCTAGCTTGACGTCCGGCAGGTCGAGGGCCTTGTAACGCACGGCCTTGTTCTCTTCGTAGTGCTTCTCAATCTCTTCGTCCGTGATTTTGATCTTTGCTTTTTCTTCTTCGAGGAAATCATTAAAATCGACTTTTATGAACTGGAAGGCTGCCTTGCGTCGTTGATGAAATCCTGGCTCGGGCGATTCTGGAAACGAAAAACGGTTCTTGCCTTCCTCGTAGAGTGCCTGGAGCTGCACTTCCGGTGGATTCTTGACCCGGTCGACATAGTCCTCAACGTTCAGCGCAACGGCTTCGATGTTCACTCGGCGATTGAGACGTTTGAAATAGTCCCAAGCTTGAAGTGGCGGCACCGTTCCGTAGGGCGCAACATAGAGTCCTGCTTCGGCCATCGACCGGACCCGTTGTGCCAACAGTTCAACGCGCAACTGATTCAACAGTTGTTGTTCGCTGTATCGGTTCCCAAGGTTGTCATTGAAGATGGTTGCCCTGACAGTCCCGTCCACGGTTTCGTCGCTAAGCTGCTCCAGGAATTCAATGATCGCCTGATCGCTGACGACCATGCCCATGGCTTCACCCTTGGCTGCCAGCAGATGAGTGTGGACCAGGTTTTCGTCCGACATCGTGCTGGGAATGCCCGGATCCAGGATCTGCCCAAACTGGCCTTGGCGAACGCCCCGTGGCGTCCCTTCACGGCGCTGCGTCTCCTGGACGATGGCGAAAAGATACGAGACAGCGACCCTGTGCATCTCACGCAATCGCTCCAATTCAGCGGCTCGCAGCTGTCCACCTTTCCAACTCACGACCACGGGGTTGGCGGCACTGCCGGGGCCACGTCGACTTCGCAAATAGTCATCTAGAGGCGGCAAAACGATAAAAGCCACCATCAGCATGACGCCGAAAACGACCAGGAAGATGTACTGATGTTTGCGAAACATCGAAAGAGGATTAGACATTGTGATCACTCCAAAGTCGTAGTTGCCCGAATCAGACGGGCTTGACAACGCGAGCTACCGCGTATTATTGATTTGCCTTCTGAAAGCATCCAAACGGATCTGCAGATTGTATGGCGCGTCGACGTAAATTCAATCCCAAAAAGGAGTGTCGAACGATCCACGGCAAATCGGTTGTGATATATCGGTCGATTATGACAGCCAGCCAGTACTTGCTGACGAAGATGCTCGAAAAGGCATGATACTAGTGGAACGCGCCACCTAACAACCCGAACACCCCGCCCTGTGTAGCTTCTCAAAAGATGGCAAACAAAGAACCCGTTGGGTCAAAAAAATCACTGGTCATTGTCGAATCGCCAGCCAAAGCTCGCACGATTGGCAAGTTTTTAGGGAAAAACTTCACCGTCGAAGCCAGCGTGGGCCACATTCGCGACTTGCCGAAGGGACGTAAAGAAGTCCCCGAAGAACTGAAGAAGGAAGAATGGGCCTATTTGGGCGTCAATGTGAACGACCGGTTCACGCCAATCTACATTGTGCCCGCCGACAAGAAGCAGCAGGTCACCAAGCTCAAGAAAGCGCTCAAAGGTTGCTCGGAACTCTATTTGGCGACGGATGAAGATCGCGAAGGGGAAGCGATTAGTTGGCACCTGCTGGAGGTGCTCAAGCCGAAAGTGCCGGTGCACCGACTGGTCTTTCACGAGATCACGAAAGAAGCGATCACCGAGGCGTTGGCGAATCCTCGCGAGGTCGACGACGCCCTGGTTCGCGCGCAAGAGGCCCGACGAATTCTGGATCGGCTGTACGGTTACGACGTTTCGCAACTGCTCTGGAAAAAGGTTGGTCGGGGCCTTTCCGCGGGACGTGTGCAAAGCGTATCGGTGCGATTGATTGTCCAGCGCGAACGGGCTCGCATGGCGTTCAATTCAGCCACGTATTGGGACGCAACGGCTCTGTTCGCCACGGACAAGAACGAACAGTTTACGGCCACGCTGACAACGGTCGAGGGTCGACGCATCCCAGTCGGCAAGGACTTTGACGCAGCGACGGGAAAACTCAAAGACGAATCGATGCTGTTGCTGGACGAGCAATCCGCCGCAGCGTTGGTAGTGAGATTGCGAAACGCCGAATTTCGGGTGACGGCCGTCGAGCAGAAACCGTTCAGGTCACAGCCCGCCCCACCGTTCACGACCAGTACGATGCAGCAGGAAGCGAACCGCAAACTGGGTTTCACTGCCAGACGGACCATGCGTGCCGCGCAGAGCCTGTACGAAAACGGCCACATCACCTACATGCGTACTGACTCGACCAACCTGGCCAGCGTGGCAGTGGAGGCAGCCCGCGAATTGGTCCGTTCGGAATATGGCAACGATTATTTGCCAGACGCGCCGCGCGTCTACCAAAGCAAGGTGAAAAACGCGCAAGAGGCTCATGAAGCGATTCGTCCGGCGGGTCATCCGTTCGAACTGCCCGATGTCGTCGGCAAATCGCTCGCACCTGACGAACGCAAATTGTTCGAGATGATTTGGAAGCGGACGATTGCCAGTCAAATGGCCGATGCACGTGGCTTCCGTACAACGATCACCGTGGAAGGCGGAGGCGCGGAGTTCCGCGTGAGCGGCAAGACAATCGAATTTCCAGGTTTTCTCCGAGCTTATGTGGAAGGATCGGACAATCCCGAAAGCGACCTGGCGGACAAGGAGACATTGCTGCCGCCGTTGGTCGAGAACCAGTTGGTAACGTGTCGCGAGTTGGAACCGCATGATCACACCACCCAACCACCTGCCCGCTTCACGGAAGCCTCGCTGACGCGCAAGCTCGAAGAAATGGGGATCGGTCGGCCCAGTACGTACGCTTCGATCATCGAGACCATTCAAAACCGCGAATACGTCTTCAAGAAGGGAAGCGCGCTCGTTCCAACCTGGGTCGCCTTCGCCGTGACCCGCTTGCTCGAACAACATCTCGAATCGTTGGTCGATTATCAGTTCACCGCACAAATGGAAGACTTCTTGGACGCGATCAGTCGTCGCGAAGCCGAGCACGCGGACTACCTGCACGAGTTCTACTTTGGCAACGGCAAGCCAGGCTTGAAAGCCTGCTTGACGGCAAAAGAAAAAGAGATCGATCCGCGCTTGATGAGCCGTTTTACGATTGGAACTCCGACCACCGGTGAACACCGTGAAGAGATCGTATTGCGCGTTGGCAAGTACGGCCCGTTTCTCGAACAAGGCGAACGTAAGGCGAGCCTCCCTGAAGGCATGACACCGGACGAAGTCACATTGAAGAAGTCGATCGAGCTTCTTGATGCGGGGATGACCGACGACGAACCGCTGGGGATTTGCCCGGACACGCACAAGCCGGTGTTCTTGAAGGTCGGGCGGTTCGGACCCTACGTTCAGTTGGGCACGCCGGAGGATGAGGAAAAGCCCAAAAACGCGTCGCTGCTGCCGGGCTTAACTCCAGAAGACGTCACTTTCGAAGTTGCACTGAAGTTACTTACGTTGCCGCGCGTGGTGGGCACGCATCCGGAAAGCAACGAACCCGTCGTTGCACAAAACGGGCGATACGGACCGTACATCAAGTGTGACAAGGAGACGCGTTCACTGCCTGCCGATATTTCGCCACTTGACATCACGCTCGAACAGGCGTTGCAGCTCCTGGCTCAGCCCAAGACGCGCGGACGTGCTGCGGCGAAGCCGCCCATCAAGGTCTTCGAGGCATCTCCCGTCACGGGCGAACCGATAAAACTGCTGGAAGGCCGCTACGGTCCGTACTTTGCTGACGGTCAGACCAACGCCTCGTTGCCGCGGGCTATGGATCCCGAAGAAGCGACTTTTGAATTGGCGATCCGCTTATTGGAAGAACGTGCTGCCAAAGGCAACACAAAGAAGAAAAAGAAGAAGAAGAAAGCGACCAAGAAGAAGGGCGCCAAAAAGAAGACAACCAAGAAAGAAAAGGCTGCCGTCAAAAAGAAGGCCGCCAAGAAGAAAACGGCCGGTTGATTGTCAGTTGCCGTACGGTCCGTCGTTCTCGCGTAGGCCGGAACCAAGCGACGTTAATCGTAGTTGTTCGATGCAAAGGGTCTCGTATCTAGAGCGCGCGCCGATTCACTGTAGCGGCCTTTCGCCGTTTGGACTCATGACACAAATCGCCGCGGACGCTACTCGTCAATGCGACACGCACTACTCCGTTCGGTCGAACCGATAGATGCCTTGCCCGTCAGCCGCTTGGATCGTGTAGTAAACCTCACCCTGTTCGTCTTCTCCGAACGATAGCACGGGGATTCCCGTCGACGCAATTCGGTAATTCTTGACAACCCGCCTGGCGGCTTCGTCGTATTGGAGTGCCCATATCTTTCCCGACACAAAGTCCGCGTACAGGTACTTGCCCTGCAATTCCGGCAGTCGGCTGCCACGATAGACGAGGCCGCCGGTAATGGACTTACCGACTTGGTGGTCGTATTCCCAAACTGGATCGATCGGTTTCTCGGGGTTCGAGGTCTGGCCGTTGTTGAATGCGTGTGTGGATTCGCGAATGCTCCAGCCGTAGTTGCCGCCGCGTCGCACAATGTCGATCTCTTCCCACAAATCCTGGCCGACATCGCCGACCCAGACCGTCCCAGTTTGACGATCGACGGAAAGACGCCAAACGTTGCGAAATCCATAGGCAAAAATCTCGGGGCGAGCAAGCGGGCGGTCAACGAATGGGTTGTCGAGGGGAATCGCATAGTTCCTTCCTGCGTCGCGACGATCGACATCAATTCGAAGCACCGATCCCATCCACGTCTTGAGATTTTGTCCATGCGCCAGTGGATCATTGCGACCACCGCCGTCGCCCAGCGCAATGTACAGATAACCGTCCTTGCCAAATGCGATGGAACCGCCGTTGTGGTTAGAAAACGGTTGCGGAATCTTGATCACTACCTGTTCGCTCGCAGGGTCCGCGCGGTTGGGATCGTCTTTCGAAACGTTGAATCGAGACAGAATTGATGTCCGCGGCTCGGCGGCCGAACTGTAGTACAGATAGAAGTGCCCATTTTTCTTGTACTGTGGGTGCATGGCCAGGCCCAGCAGTCCTTCCTCATTGTCTTCGGCCCAGTCGTGCACCTTTTCAGTAATGTCCAGAAACAGATGCGTCCGCCGGGTGCCAGGATCATTTTGGAAGATGTGAATTTGACCGCGTTGTGTCGGGACAACGATGCGGTTGCTGCCGTCGCCCGCGTGCGTCAAGCCCATCGGGCGAAGCGATCTTATCTTGCCACGCTCGTCAATGCTCTCCCAGCCGTCCCATTTGAGCTGCGGGAACGCGGGAACGCCACGCAGCGCCAGCGTGCCATCGACCGGATCGGGCACCGAGCCGTCTGCGGGCAGTTCGCGGATTTTGATATTGCGAAACGCAACGTCATTGCCGTGGTCTTGCAAGCAGAGATGGCCTCTGGTCGCTTTGCCGAAGTTTGCGAACTTGGCAAACTTGCTCTTGGCCACGCGCTCGTCCCAGTCCTCGGTGCCGATCTGGAAATAGTAGTAGCTAACGCCATTAATCGCCACTTCACATTGCGTGGGCAAGATTCGCAAGTAGATGTTGTTCCATTGACCCGGCGGACGTGTGGCGTCCGAGATCGCGGGGCTGACAATGCCACCTTGGTCTTCTACACGAATCGCCCAAGCGGGTTTGACCGGTTCGTACAGCTGATAGAGCCAGCCCGACTTCTGCGGATCGTGCCCGTCGATGTTGTCCTGAATCTGG
>JASLRF010000490.1 GCA_030744095.1 Pirellulaceae bacterium
GCACATCGATGTGGCCGTCAGCCAGTTGCTGCTGGACTTTGACGGCCTCCTCCAGCAACGCGTTCACCGCATCGCCGACTTGTTTTTGACCTCCAGAAAGAGGGTCTTCGAACACCACAAAGTAGCCATCTCGCTCCGCCGAGATGAGCCTTCCTCGTTTGAGGTTTTGTTGTGGCTGGAGTCGAATTGCCGTTCTATCGTTCATCCCTTAGGCTCATCTCGGCGGAGCGAGATGGCTACTGAATGCATCAGCAATTGACTGGCCGACCCTAACCTCACTCGCTCTCCTCCCTCACACTATGCGGCACTCTGGATTCTAGATGGAGATCTTTGTATGAGGCAAAGAAATTGACCATCAGTATCACAAATCTGTCTACAATAGGCGCGCCCAATACGTCTGATCGGCGAAACCGATCAACAGAATTAGGTCATGCGATACCGAATTATTTGACTGAAAGAAAAGCAAGGACGCTTCCGCCAGTTGTACGGATTGAGGAATCGGCGACACCTACAATTCTCGATCGCAGGGCGAGCACATCAGTATCGGTGAGTGCCCCTAAATGTCTCCCTAAACGCCGCAGGTATCCCCAGTCGCCCAATCGCCACATCGCACACAGCAGCCGAACATCGTGCGACAAAACCATCCGCGGCACCGCTGTGCCGTCGGTGGGCCTCAACTCGACAACGGCTCGCGAGAAAGTTTGCATCAGGTTCTTCTTTGCAAATGGGTTGGGCCTTCCGCGACGGGCACCGACCGCAGGTTGGTCGGAGCGCGAGTCGCCGCCACCGAGCGATAGATCGCGTCGGTCTGAGGCACAGTCTCACGAGAAGTACTTCCGGTAGTAATGCCGAAACTGATGATACGTCAATCCAAGTTGCCGCGCGGCTTCAGCTTGGTTGTGGTTGGACTGCTGTAGTGCGTCTTCAATCAACTCGCGGGCAAGTGCCGTAAGCTGCTCTTCGTACGTTCCATTCTTTCCGCCCAACATCGTCACGGATCGAAGCCCGAGATCCGCAGGTGTTATCTCGGCGGTCGTATCTCGATAGACAGCCCGTTCGATGACATTCTTCAACTCGCGAATGTTGCCGGGGAACGGATAACGGTTCAGTTCTTTGATGGCTGCTGCAGAAAACCGTTTACCGCGAAAGGCCGGAACTTCGCGCTCGAATTGCGTTGCAAAGTGATGCACCAACACTTCAATGTCGCCTTGTCGCTCACGTAACGATGGCACTCGAATCTCGTCGAATGACAGCCGGTCATAGAGATCGGGAAGGAACTTGTCGAGTTCGATCATCTCTTGCAGATCGCAGTTCGTTGCCGCGATAATTCGCGCCGTCGTCTCCATTTCTCGCATTCCGCCGACTCGCGTGTACGTGCCGTACTCGACAACACGAAGGATCTTCTGTTGAAACGTTAACGGCATGTTGCCGATCTCGTCGAGAAACAGTGTCCCGCCGTCTGCTTGTTCGAACTTCCCCCGTCGCGTCGCATCGGCGCCAGTAAACGCCCCTTTCTCGTGGCCGAAAAGCTCGCTTTCGAGCAGCGAATCGCTGAACGCTGCACAGTTTACCGTGATGATCGGTTTGGAAGCGGATGTGCCGATGAAGTGAATTGCACGCGCAACCAACTCTTTGCCAGTTCCACGTTCGCCAAGAATCAGCAACGGCCTCGGCACTTCTGCCACGCGGCGAATCTGTTCGACCATGGCACGAACTTCAGGTGATTGGCCAACGATCTCGAATCGTGCCTGAATCGAATCGCGAAGTTGGGCGTTGCGTTCAGCCAGCAATCGGTTCTTGTCGATTGCATCGTACAGGCTGCGGAGTTTGCCCAGCAGTGTCGCGAGTCGCTCCGGCAGGCGGTCTCCTGCAACCAGAAAATCGGTTGCACCCATCTCGACAGCCTGAGAAGCTGCCGCGACGTCACCGTGCCGAGCCACCACGACGATCGGAACATCCTCGTCAAACTCTCGAACTCGCGAGATAAGCGATGCGCTGGCGGCCAACTGTTGCGGCAAAACGATCAATCGTCGATCGTCATGAACCCGTACAGCCGCCAGCAAGTCATCGACCGCGTCAACCGACGTCACCTCACACGCACGACCAACCACATTGCGAAACGCGTCGATCCAGACCGGTGCCTCCATCGGCTCATCGATCAGAATCAGAACTGATCGCAGCATAGGATTCGGCTTTCTGTTTCGAAGGTCGCCTTTGGGGCTTGCCTGACAGAAGCCGCGACACACGGCTTTTTCAGTCTGTCGCGATCTGTGGGAGACGAGGTCGACAAACGAACGCACCATCGAAGTATAGCGGACGACTTGGTGAATATCACCATATACTTCGTGAAAACCACTAATTCCGTTCTGTCCCAAGAACTCTGTAACTCGTGCTGTTAAGCCAAGTTAGCGATTTGTTGATCGTCTTGGCCCAAGCCGTGCAATGCAGGCCACTCCGTAAGTGCGGATGTCGTGGCAGATACGAAACCTGCCGGACCAACCGCCGAGAAATGCTCACAGGAGTACGATCATGGGAAGTTGTTTAATGGCAGTATTGGTGGGAAGTCAGGTTGTTATTTGGATTGGTGTTGGATGCGGTGTGATCCTGTTGCTTGCGCCACTTGTCGTATGGCTCGCAGGGGCGCGATACATTCCGCACAACAAAGTCGGTGTGATCGAGAAGCTTTGGTCGAGCAGAGGTTCGGTAGGCGAAGGCCGGTTGATGGCGAGTCGTGGCGAAGCGGGGTATCAACTGAACCTGCTGCGCGGCGGAGTTCATTTTGGATATTGGCCGTGGCAGTACCGGATTCAAAAGACACCACTAATGATCGTGCCGCAGGGCAAGATCGGATACGTATTCGCTCGCGATGGACAGCCCCTGGGATCGCATCAAACGTTGGCTCGTGTTGTTCCGAGTAACGACTTTCAAGACGCTCGCGCGTTTCTGTTCGGCAAGAAAGGCGAACACGCATACATTGGGCAGCGCGGTCGATAACGTGCGATCTTGCGCGAAGGTGTCTATGCGATCAATCTGGCTCTTTTCGTTGTGATCACCGAAGACCATGTCTATCGACTGAAGATAATGTCCCATCACGAATCGAAGATGATCGACCGGTGGCGAGAAATGTTGCTAGCTTCGCAAGGATTCGATCCGGTTGTCATCGGAGGCTTGCGGGCTTTGCATCTTCACGATCCCGATAGCTCCGGCACGGATGGCGATACGATTGGTGTGGTGACGGTTCAGGACGGGCCAACACTAGACGCCGGTCAGATCATTGCTCCGCCTGTTGGGATCGAACCCAATGCGGTGCACGACCACGGGAACTTCCAAGATATCGAAGAGTTCCTTTCCGCCGGTGGTCGTCGCGGTCGGCAGTTCGCGGTATTGACGGATGGCACGTATTTCATTAACCGTTGGTTTGCGACGGTCAAGACGAATGCGAAGACCGTTGTCCCAATCGGCCAAGTCGGCGTCGTGGTCAGTTACTTTGGCAAAGAAGGCAGCGATGTGTCGGGCGAAGCATTTCGTCACGGAGAACGAGTTGCTTCAGGCGAACGAGGCGTTCAAGCCAAGACGCTCAGTCCCGGCAAGTACGCTTTCAACGAGTTTGCAGGCCACGTTCATCTGGTGCCGACAACGAACTTCGTTTTGCATTGGATCACGGGCCGGACGGAGTCGCACAAGTACGACGAAAGCCTGAAATCGATCGATCTCGTGACGGCCGATGCGTACGAACCTGCCTTACCACTGTCAGTCGTTGTTCACATCGACTATCAGAAGGCGGCGAGCGTTGTCCAGCGATTTGGCGACGTCAAGAAGCTGATTACGCAGACACTCGATCCGCTGTTGAGTGCTTACTTTCGCGACATCGCTCACAAGAAGAGGATGCTTGAGCTGTTGCATGATCGCGACTTGATTCAAGCGGAAGCACGCCAGGAACTGCAACGCAAGTTCTGCGAGTTCGATATCGAGTTGGTCGACGTGTTGATTGGAAAGCCAGAGACTCGCGAAGCGACGGGCGAAATCGAGACGCTGCTTGAGCAACTTCGTCTGCGGCAGCTGTCGCGGGAGCAAGTTCATACGTACGAGCAACAGTGCACCGCTTCGGAGAAGCTAAAGACGCTCAAGATGGCACAAGCTCAGGCGGAAATGCAGACAGAGCTGACGCAATCTCGCGTCGAAATCGAAATCGCTAAGAACCGAGGCGAAGCGGAACTCGAGCAAGCACGGATGCGAGCCGAGCAAACCGTTGTTGATGCTGAGGCCGATCATCGCAAACATTTGCTTGTGGCCGAAGCGGAGAGTAAAGCCAAAGCCTTGCTCGGCGAAGGCGAGAGCACGCGAGTCGCCCTCGAAGGAAACGCCCAGGCGAAGGTCTTGCGGAAGCAGATCGAATCGTACGGCGATCCACGACTATATGCCGTTTCGATGGTCTCGAAACACCTGGCCCAAAGTCGCCAGCCGCTAGTTCCCAGTCAACTGTTCACAACCGGAATATCCCAGAACGGCGATACAACAAGCAACGAGCAAGGACCGCTTGGCCTGCTGATTGAATTGCTCCTAGCGGAAAAAGTTGGCTTCCAGACGAGCCTTCCAGTGCCGGACTTCGACATGGAATCGCAAAGCGACAATTGTTGAAGCTCTTTGTCATCCGAGCCAAGTCACGCGGTGCAAGCGCCTCTCTCGCGTTAACCGCGTGGCTAGCTTCTTCAACCGTGGTACTCATCGGGTGTCTCCCATTCGGCATACTCTACCGTGATCGAATGATGCGCAGGGCGATGTCCGTTTTGTACCTTGGTGATTCTAAGGAGGCGTTGCCGCCCGGGTGATCCAGTTGATCCTGCCTGTCGACGTTGCCGGTGAGCGTGTTGACCCAAGTAATGTCATATCGACCTTTTGGTAAATCAAATCTCAAGTTGACTTGCTCACCGCCGTAAATGTGGGCGGCGTACTGTCGTCCTGGCTCTGCCAGCACGTAGGCTTCAGTTTGCTTTTCCAAGCCGTTGCGGATCACGTTGTTATCAGGATGCATACGGATGAAATTGAAGCCATACATAAAATCCTTGAGCACCTTCATCTGCCGGCGAAAGCCTCGACTGCCGCCGCCAGGTTGTGACTTTGGATAGCGAAAACTGCCGTCC
>JASLRF010000491.1 GCA_030744095.1 Pirellulaceae bacterium
GCGGCGTTTTGACGAGTGAGAACGCTAGCACTCGAGTCAGAATAGAGCGGACGTTCGGTCCAGTCGTGACGATTTTTCTGGCGCGGTCAGCCTATGGAGCCGATAATTAGAGTACGCCAATTCAGTGAACTATTAGGAAAGGTCGGTTCCGATGATACTCAGCACAACTCGCTTCGGAGCTGTTCGGCTGGAATCAGACGACATCTTTCTCTTCGCAAACGGCCTGATCGGCATCGAAGAATGCCGGCGGTGGGTCCTATTGGCGGATATCCACAACGATGCCGTCGGTTGGCTGCAGAGTGCAACGCATCCTGATATTGCCCTCGCCGTGGTAAGTCCACGACGCTTCGTGCCGGACTATAAGGTACGGCTTCCCGCCGAACAGCTCGCAAAGCTCGAACTGGACGACTTGGATCGAGCGTTCATTCTTAACGTTGTTGCCAAAAACGAGGGGCGTTTGACGGTGAATCTGAAAGCACCTCTGTTGATCAACCTTGATCGGCGGATCGGTCGACAGGTCGTTACCTCGGACGAGCAACCCCTCCAACACGCGCTGTCCTTCGAGCCCGTGCAATTGCGCAAGTCCGCGTGATACAGTCGTTGCCGTCCTAAAGACGGTGATCATTTTGCCACGGTGTTATTTCTTGCACCGCGTGCTTCCGATACTTCTCCCATGGCAGGGCGTGCTGTCATTGCTGGAATCTGGCTGAGGTTCTCATTTTGGGTGATCTTCGCTCACCCGCCGGGATCCTCTCCCCTTTCAAGCAGTCACTTACGCTCTTTTGCCTTCGGTGAGCCGGCCGAATCCGTGCTTGCGATGGAAATTTTTCATTTTTGTCGAAACGGTCCCTGGATTCGGTAGGCCGGACAATCAACCAAGAGGAAGGAGCCAGCGATGCTAGTCCTGTCGAGACATCGCGATGAAAGCATCATGATCGGCGACGACGTCGTCGTGACTATCGTTGATATTCGAGGTGACAAAGTAAGGCTCGGGATTGCCGCGCCCCAAGATATTCCCGTTCATCGGCAGGAAGTTTACGAAGCGATTAAACGCGAGAACCAGCGCGCTGGGAAACTCGAACCGTCGGATACAAAACCGCCTGATTGAACGCACCGACCAGCTGCGTTCTCAACAGGTCGCGGTCAATTCGTTGGCTGCTGGTGTCATCGGCGTACAATTCGCTGGGGCCCGTCTTGGTGATAGCGCACTTTTTCAGCAAAAGGCGGCCACCTCTTCCAACGAAGCTGTGTTGGGTGGCACGATCACAGGAAATCCGGCTGCCGGCAGCTATCAGTTTACGCCGATTCGGCAAGTTCAGTCACACCAGCTGCTCAGCAATGGGCTCGCCAGCCGCAGTGACGGGCTTGGAGGTGGCGAAGTGGCCCTGCGTTTTGGCGGTTACGTCGATCAAGGCATGGCGTTGGAGGACCTCAACGGAGGACTGGGTGTCCAGCGGGGCAAGATTCGGATCACCGATCGCAGCGGTGCGACTGCCGAAATCGATCTGAACGTCGCCCAGACAATTGACGATGTTCTCTCGGAGATCAACGATAACGGTATCATCAATGTCTCGGCCGAGGCTGCTGGTGATCGGATCAAGTTGATCGACAACACGGGCCAGACGACGGCCAATCTTCAAGTTCGCGACTTCGGCTCGACGACGACTGCCACCGATCTCGGGTTGGCGTCAATCAACGTCGCCGCTGCCGAAGCATTCGGTTCCGATGTCGTTTCGCTCAGCAACGGTCTATCATTGGACCGGCTCAACGATGGCAACGGTGTCAGTTTCCAAGAGGGTGCAGCGGACCTTAAAGTGGATCTTCGCGACGGAAGTTCATTGCAGTTCGAATTCCTGGCCCAGACCAAAGGAGCGACTGTATCAACTGCCACAACCGATGCAGCCAATGGCCCGGATGCCGCTGTCACGATCACGTCGGTCGGTAGCGGCGCGACGTACGACGGCTACGAAATTCATTTTGTCGACGACGAGAATATTGCGGCGGGTAACGAGACTGTCGAAGTCGATACAGTTGCCAAAACGATCACCTTCTCGATCGACGCCGGCCAAACTCGAAGTGCGGATATCGTTCAAACACTGAACGAGGATACGACAGCAAACCAGCTCTTCACCGCGACCGTCGCAAGCGGTGGCAACGGTACCGGCGTTGTCGATGTTGCTGACACCGCCACAACGGCGGGAGGCGCTATTGAGTACAACGACGAATCGACGGTGGGTGAACTACTAGCGACCTTCAACTCCCTGGATCCCACTAAGCTCAAAGCCCAGATCAGTGCCACCGGGGACGGCATCGAGCTGGTGGACCTCACGGCCGGCGGCAATACATTTTCCGTTTCCAACCTGTTCGGCGGCAGCCTTGCGGAAGACCTCGGTTTCACCGATGTGGCCGTGGGCGGAGTGATCACGGGCGAACGTCGCTTCGCCGGTCTGAAGACCGTTCTGCTTGATCGCCTCAAAGGCGGAGTCGGCATTGGCGCATTGGGGACCCTGTCCTTGACAGATCGATCTGGTGCAGCGGGCAATGTCGATCTGTCGTCGGCCAAGACCTTGGACGATGTGATGGCAGCGATTAACGCCAGCAGTGTGGGAATCCAGGCGAAGATCAATCAGACCCGAAATGGCTTGACACTTTCGGACACCAGCGGTGGAACTGGCAATCTGATTGTCGCCAACGGCGACGCCACGAATTCAGCGGATGCTTTAGACGTGGCCATCAACAGCGCCGTCGCGACGGTCAACAGTGGATCGCTCGACCTCCAGACATTCCACGAGCGAATCTCGTTGGATACGTTGAACAACGGTCGGGGAGTTGGCACGGGTTCGTTCTTGATCACAGACACCGCTGGCCAGGTGGAAGCAGTCAATGTTGCAGCTTCTGGTGCCGAGACGGTTGGCGACGTGATTGATCTCATCAACGGGTTGTCAATTGGCGTCGAGGCCCGCATCAACGCGACGGGAGACGGAATTGCGATTGTGGACACAGCCAGCGGCATTGGTAAGATCACGATCGCCGACGAAGGATCGGGGACGGCTGCCGCCGATCTCAAGATCGCTGGCACGTCATCTTCGCAGCTGATTGGCAGTACTCCGACTGAAGTCATCGATGGGTCGACGACAATCCGGATTACGCTGGCCGCTGGCGATTCTTTGGACGATCTTGTCGATAAGATTAACGCGTTTGATGGCGATATCTCGGCGAGCGTGTTCGATGGTGGATCGGGAACTAAACCGTTTCGCCTGTCGTTGGTCAGCCAGGTGGAAGGTGCGAGCGGCGCGTTGTTGGTAGACATGTCTCAGTTGGGGATCTCGTACGACCAGGTCGCGGCCGCCCAGGACGCTTTGTTGCTGGTTGGTTCGCCAGGTGGCACGGGGAGCGGTGGGATGATCTCGTCAACCTCCAACTCGTTTGATGGCCTCATTGAGGGAATTAACCTCACGATCAGCGGAACGTCCGACGAGGCGATCACGATCGAGGTAGAACAGACAAATGAAGGAGTCATCTCGCAGGTCGAACTCCTTGTCAGTCAATTCAACAAACTCCATGAGACACTCGCGGAATTGACGTTCTTTGACGAGACGACCAACGACAAGGGGCTACTCATCGGTTCGTCTTCCGTTCTGCGGATCGAATATGATCTAGCCAATGTGCTTTCGTCGCGATTTTTCAGTGGCGGGTCTACGCTATCTCTGCAGCAACTCGGAGTCCGTATCGGCGATGACGGCACGCTTTCTTTCGACAAGACAAAATTCGACGAGCGCTATGCGGCAGACTCGAATGCCGTCGAGAAGTTCTTTACCCAAGAAGGCACGGGGCTGGCCGCCAGGTCGAACACCGTTTCCGAACAGCTGGCCGGTGCCACGAATTCCGTGCTGATCAATCGGTCCCAGGCGCTCCAGCAGTCGATCGAAAGTAACTCAGAACGGATCTCGGCACTGACGGCCGCGCTGGCCCGCGAAGAAGAGTCACTAACACTGGAGTTCTTCCGTCTTGAAGAGGCGATTGCCCGTCTGCAGGCGAATTCGACCTCGATCGCGTCGATTCAGCCTATCACGAGACTCTTTAATCAATGACCACCCAGCGGAGCAGGTGGTTTACGAAAATCAATAGACCATCCAAGCATCGGGAGTAGGAGGCTCCATGTGTGGAATCTTGGGAATCGTTGCGCCGATCGGTGGCGACATCGGCCTGACCGAAGATCAGCTCTTGCGCATGCGAGACACCATGACGGCACGCGGTCCGGATTCCGCCGGCTCGCTTATGGCAGGTCATGTGGCTTTGGCACATCGACGATTGGCG
>JASLRF010000492.1 GCA_030744095.1 Pirellulaceae bacterium
ACGTCTGGCGTTGGCGACGACAATTGTCTTTTGAAGTCGATGAATTGCTTTCTCTCGTCGGTCTATCGAATCCGCGATGCCAGCCGTCTTTAGCCACGCGGAAAGCGGCCCGTCGGTCGTACTGCCGAGAACCATTTTCTCGCCGAGATCATCGACGACATTCTCGAGCAATACGCGGCTGCGGAGCACGTCTTCCAAGGAGCGGACTTCGCCTTCCCGCGAATCATTGACCATCACGTTTTGACCGGTCGTCGCAGTCGGATCTAACGTAACACTTTCCCGGCCCGTTTTGACAAACAGCCGGGCTTCGGAAATGTATGCCCGAGGAATCATGATCAGGCTGAAAACCACGATCGCAATGATGGCTACAAAGACAGCCATGGCCCGCCATTTGAACCGGAATAGAATGCGGTAGGCATCGCGCTGGGTGTAGCGTGTGGATCGGTTTGAAACCATGGCCGTGCAACTTTCAAGTGGCGAATCCGGCATCCCGGAAATGTGAGCGAACGGTCAGTCGGGCCAAAGAACGTGAGCGAATGCTCAAGGCACCAACACCAGATTCCAGTATAAGTCGGAAGCGGGCGATGTCGAATTGCGTTGGAATCGCCGTGTTTTTGAGGACCGTCGGTCGAGCCGGACGCGCAAGCCACTAGCGATCTGTCAAGAGTAAGAACCGTAAAGAAAAACCTAATACAAGCTTTTTAGTGGCATCCGAAACCGCGCTAAGTTCCGTACCTATCTCTAACGCTTGCCATCCGCTTGAGATTATTCCGCCGCAGGCTTGGCGGTCAGATCGAAACAGGCAAGTCCCTTCTTGGTTCGCAGGTACAACTTGCCATCAACAATTGCCGGTGATGCGCAAGCTAGCGGTCCTGTATTGTTGAACTTCTTGCGCCAAATCTTCTGCGATTCCTTTTGGCCTTCGGCCGTCTCTTCCAGTGTCTCAAGATCCAGCATCTGTCGGAACGCCGCTTCGTCCGCAAGCAGACCGTTTTCGTCGATCAAGGCGGTCATCAAAGGCCGAAAGCCTTCCGACGTGGCTCGGAAGCACAAGACTGAATCGAAGGTGTAGAACACCTTTCCATCAGCAGCAACCAACGACGTATACCGAGGTCGCGCCATGTCCAACGTGGTGTTCCAACGCGTCTCGCCAGTCGCCAGGTCGACACATGCCATCCGGCGGTCTCCCTGCACAAAGATGTTGTTGCCCACCACAACGGGGCTCGAACCGGGATCGGCCGTGCCGTTGAATGTCCACTCGTGCTTCGCTCCAGACGACGACATGAGAAAGCACCGCATACCACGTTTGCGACTGCTGCCGTAGGTAATCAGCCGGTCTCCGGCGATCACGGGAGTTGATTGGCCGCCTTCGCTACGAATGCGCCACTGCAGCCTGCCGGTTTGTGGTTCAACGCAAATTGTGTCGCCGCTGCCGACATTGGCGATCACTAAATCGCGACCAGTGCCACCCCATACCACTGGGCTCGATTGCGAACCGCGCATCGTCTTCTTGTCCCCCTCCCAGAGAATGTTGCCCGTGGCCGTGTCGAGTCCGAAGAGCGACCCGCACAGCACGACGACGGCGCCATCGGCGACGACCACTGATGACTGAAGGAACTCATCACGGAATTCTCCGGACAGTTTGCGCTGCCATACATCCTTACCCGTGGTAGCGTCAATGCAATACGCGACGCGTCCGGCACCGAGGAAAAATAGACGACCATCAATCGCCGTGGGTGAACCAGATTGCGGGAATCGTGTGTAGACGCTGTCACGTTGATTGGTCCACATGATCTCGCCACTGTCGGCGTTGAGGCAGTAGATGAACTCGTCGTAGCGAAAGAACGACGCGCGGACTTCGTCTTCGTCGCGGCGCTTACGTTCGTATTCGGCATACTCATCGTCTGACATTCCAACGCGTTTTTCCGGCGGCAACCAGGGAAACTTCTGCTGTGGCATCGCGCCTTCTTTGAGACGCGTCTTCTTATGTGCGAACAGATAGACTTTTCCATCCGCCACAATCGGGCTCGACCAACCGCCACCTTGCGCGGCGGCGATCGATTCATCCGCGGTCCATTCGGCTGAAAGACCGACTGACGGGAGCGCTTCCAGCAGCGTTGGAGACGTATGAGCCAGACCATCACGACTGGAACCGCGCCATTGATTCCAGTCGGCGGCTACCAACGGTCCGGCGAACAACGCGATGCAAACAACAGAGAGGATTCGGGAGCGATTCATGCGATAATTCCAGTGGGTTCTTTGGGTGCGAAAAAGACACGCCTCAATGATCGGCGCGAAGGTGGGATCAAGCTGTGATTATTGCAGAATTTGAAACAGATTGCTGTACTGGTCGGTCCAGAGCGGGATTGGTTTGTAGCTGCCTTCCAATGGTTCGGCCACCGCGGCGATCTCTGGCATCTCAAGAAAAACATCGTTGTTAGTCAGCAAGACCCAATCGGAGGCCGCCTCGCCGACATGGTCATCTTCGTTCCATTCGATTTTGATTGCCGGCACTTTCAGCTGCTCGGAAATACCGCCGACCACGGGCGTGAGGTCCAGATGTCGATTGCTGATGTGGACAGCGATGATGCCATCTGGCTTGAGGTGACGAAGATATTCCTCGAATGCTTCAATGGTCAACAAATGCGCGGGAATGGCATCTCCACTGAACGCGTCTAAGGCGATAATGTCGTATTGTTGAGGCGTTTGCCTCTCCATCGAAATGCGTGCATCGCCCAGAAGAATGTTCACCTCGGCATCACTATCGCTGAGAAACGTAAAGTATTCATTCGCCAGCTGAACGACGTTCGGGTTAATCTCATAGTACGTGTACGATTCGCCTGGGCGGCTGTACGAGGCAATAGTCCCCGTGCCTAGCCCCACCACGGCAACACGAAGCGGATCGCGCGTAACCAGGTGGGTGATTGCCATGCCGATGCCGCTGTCGGAGTTGTAGTATGTAGTTGCTACTTTGTTCTGATCCGGGCTAAGAAACTGAGATCCGTGCAGAATACGACCATTTAGCAAGCGGCGAATGTGGTAGTCCGCGTCGTCCTCGTACATTTCTTCGATCGTGAGGACTCCGTAGAAATTCCGGATCGAAAACAATGCGTCCGAATTCAGGTTCTCGAATTGAGCCCGTACAACGACCAAGAGCAGAAGAAATCCACCCGCAAAAGACACGCCTTTGCCCCACATGTGACGCACCGGCCAGATCGTCCAGAATTCGTCCCAGACGACACCCATCGCTACCATGAATGTGGCAACCAGCCCGATGCCGAGTTCCAAGTGGGTTGAAAACACCTGTGGGCAGATCAGCGCGACAAAGATCCCGCCCAGCGCGCCGCCGGCGGAGACCATCAAATAAAACGACGTTAGCCACCGCGCGGGCGGCTTGCAGCGAACGAGTTCGCCATGACAAACCATGCAAATCAGAAAGAGCACACTAAGGTACGCGGCCGCCTCGATGATGAGGTCGCCAGTGTAGTCCGAAATGGGAATGATGATGTTGACTCGCGCCAACAACGCTTCCAAGTTCGTAGCCCCCGTAACCAGAAGCTCACCGGTGAAGTCCGAGATGTTAAAGTCAATATTGAATTTGGCTAACAACTCTTCAAGTTGCGACTCCAACTCGGTGATTGCCAGAAGAAGAACCGCGATGATCGTAACCAGGCTGAAAATGCGCCGGCGATACCAGATCGCATTGTCGAAACAAATAATGAACGTTAGCAAGTACAAGCCGAGCGGCGCGACCCAGAAGAACGGCACGACGGCCACATCCTGGCAGACGTGGTTTGTAATTGCCAGCAACATCATCGATGCAAGTGCCGGAAGCAGCAGCCACGCGAGACGACGATCCAATGAGGGTGGATCCGATGGTGCGAAATCGGCTGCGGCGCCCGACTCGGCGAGGCTATCGGGCACTGGTGTGTCTGCGAGCGACGGAATTTCGACAACGTGGCTAGGTGACCGTTCGTTTTCGTCTGGTTCGGCCATGGCGCCGCTCGGTTGCCTGCCAGTGCGAAACGTGGCCCAGGCCAGCGAGCCGCACAGAAGGGCGAAAATCGCAAACGCCGCAGACCATATGCCACCCTGCCAGGAGGTCGTCAGCAACGGTTCAAAGAAGAAGGGGTACGTCAACAGCGCGCCCAACGAACCGACGTTGGACAATGCGTAAAGTCGGTATGGCGAGCGATTCGGTACGAGACGGCTAAACCACGCCTGCACCAACGGACCCGTCGACGCCAGGACGAAGTAAGGGAGTCCAACGTTACCCGCTAAGAGAGTCAGGATTCGCCAGGTCGGTTGAGTGCCGTCTACCGGTTTCCAAGATGCGTGCGGCGTGATCGGTAGTGTAAGAGCTGCCACCACGATCAAAGTGATATGAACGCCCATTCGCCACGAGGGTGATGGCAGCCGCTCAATAAAATGTGCATACGCGTAGCCGCCAAGCAGCGTAACCTGAAAAAACAACATGCACGCGGTCCAGACCGCCGGTCCGCCTCCGAACCAGGGCAGGATCATCTTGCTGATGATTGGCTGCACCTGAAACAGGAGAAAAGCGCTCAGAAATATCGTCGCCGCGCACCACCAAGCAAAAGCGGCCGTCTTATTGTTTGCCATATACGTGGTTCACAGCAGAAAAACGTGTAAGGGGCCGCACGTGCCAATCCCGTCATGGTGGGTCGCGTCCGAGGGAGTGTTGCCCCGAGGATGGACTACTCAGGCGAAGCGGTAATCGCGTCCCGCCGATCATCTGTTTATAGTCAGTCCGCTCGTCTTTTGCGAGTCGCTCAGCCCTGGCTGGCAAATGGTGGACAATCCGCTCGAAATGACGTTGGAGAGGGAACGCCAGCGAGAATCACCGCAAGGGGATTGCCGTCGTTGTTTTACATAAGTTCTGGCCACGCAGGGGGATTGCCTCGGGCGATCAGGTTCGCATACGCTCGGCGACCTGCCCTGCTTTGATTTCAGTTACCGGTGGTTGTGGACTTTCTTGCGTGAACGTATCGATTATTATTCCCGCCCTCAACGAAGCAGACCGGATCGGTACGGCGATCGAGCGTGCCTGGTCCGCCGGTGCCGATCAGGTGATCGTTGTCGATGGGGGCAGCGACGATGCAACCTGTCAGAATGCCTCCGAGTTCCGATGCCTGTTGTTAGATTCCCAACCTGGACGTGCAACGCAACAGAATGCAGGCGCGCAACAAGCAACTGGCGAGGTTCTGTTATTTCTGCACGCGGACAATTGGCTGCCCGAGGGAGCGGTTGAGCACGTGCGCGAATTGCTGAGCGACACGGCTGTCCAGCACGGAGCATTTCGCCAGTCAATTCAAGCCGCGGGAGTACGATTCCGGCTGTTGGAATGGGGCAACAGTTGGCGTGTGCGGTGGCGAGGTTTACCGTATGGCGATCAGGGCATCTTCGTACGACGGGCTACCTTCTTCGCGGCCGGTTGTTTTCCGGAGGTGCCGTTGATGGAAGATCTGATTCTGATGAGAGACCTTCGCGCCTCCTCCTGGCCCCGTCTGTTGGCTGGGCCGATCCGAGTTGATCCGCGCCGCTGGCAGCGGCACGGCGTCCTCAGGCAGACGTTGCGCAACTGGTGGCTGGTCCGATCTTATGACCGCGGCGTTTCACTTGACCGACTGGCCTCGTGCTACCGGCGCCACGATCGGTAACGTGCGCAAACTCGACCGTTTCGCTAGAAAGCTTGTTTCGGGTTCTTCTTTACAAATGAGTCAAGTTTTCAGCGACAGGCACCGACCGCAGTTTGGTCGGGGAGCGGTTCGTCACAACCGAGCGATAGCTCGCGTCGGTCCGACACACGGCCTCGCTAGGCGTTCGCTTTCAATTCATACCGTTTGATTTTACGGTCGAGTGTCGACCGTTCGATCCCCAAGATCTCGGCGGCGCGGCTCTTGTTCCAGCCCGTCGAACTAAGCGTTGCGGCAATATGCCGTTTTTCCACGTCGGCCAACGTTGAGGGATCATAGCTCGTAGATGAGAATTGGAATTCGCCAGATTCGCTGGCCGTGGCAAGATTGGAAAGCGTGAGGTCTTCGGCGGCTATGACTTCGTGATGCGTTAACAGAACGGCACGTTCAATCACGTTCCTGAGTTCGCGGACGTTGCCAGGCCAGCGGTAGTGCTGCATCAAGTTGACCGCTTCCGGCGAATAGCCCGCCAGTTTACGTCCGGTATCTTCATTGAATCTGTCGAGAAAGAAGTTGGCCAATTCGATTATATCGCTGGGGTGCTTACGGAGCGGCGGGACTTGAATCTCGACAACGTGCAAGCGGAAGTAGAGATCGCGACGAAAGCTGCCATCCGCGACGGCGCGTTCGAGATTGCGATTCGTAGCAGCAATCACCCGCACATCGACCTTGATTGCCTTACTGCCACCGACCCGCTCGAAAGGATGACCTTCCAGCACTCGCAGGAACTTGCTTTGGATCGATGAACTCATTTCGCCAATTTCGTCCAACATCACAGTCCCTTGGTCGGCCTGCTCGAACTTGCCGATCTTGCGTTCGGTGGCACCCGTAAACGCGCCTCGTTCGTGTCCGAACAACTCACTCTCCAGCAGCGTCTCGGACAAGGCGGCGCAATTCAAGCAGACAAATGGTCCGTTGCTGCGCGGGCTGGAGTAATGCACGGCACGGGCAACCAGCTCTTTGCCTACGCCACTTTCGCCGCGAATCAGGACCGTGGCGCGGCTGGGCGCGGCGCGAGAAATGTCCTCCTGGACTTGCTTCATGATCGCGCTGGACCCGATGATCTCACTTTGCTCCCCGAGCTGTTTACGCAACTGAACGACTTCAGAACGCGTCGCCGAAAGGTCTTCGGTGAGCGATTGCTGGAGGCCCAGGTTCTTCAACGCCAAAGCGACGTTTTCCGCGACTGCCAATGTGAATTCCAGATCATCCGCATCCAGCGTGCGATCACCATCGGTGCAGTACAGGTGGACCAGGCCAATGACTTTCGATTCTTGCCGGATAGGCGCGCAGATCACGCTGGTCGCCGAGAACACACCGGCACTGTCGCGGATGCCAAGCGAACTGTCACCTTCGATGTTCCTGGCCAGAACGGCTTCCCCATCTTTGAGCACCATCGTGGCCAGAAAAGCGGAAACGCGGCGATAGGAAGATCCGATATCCGTGCGGGATGCAATCAACTCCATTTCGTCGATCGTCAACTCGTCGCGCGCGTCGCGACTGGCCAACCACAAACCGCCGCCATCAACAATGGTGCCCTCGAATAGCCCGTCGAGTGCCAGATTGGCGGCCGAACTGACACTCGTCTGATTGGCCAGTTCAAAAGCCAGCCGGCAAAGTTGCGCCGCGGACTCGCCTACCTTGGGTGGTGACGAGTCGGCCGCCAGGTTGCGTTGCAGAAACCGAGTATGTCCGCGACGATGCATGATCGTGGTGGGCTCGAATGAGTCGTCGAGCACGTGCGAATCGCTGATACTCGACATCGGGAGCCCGTTGACGGTTTCGCCACCGGGGTCTGGTGGCTCGTCCACGCCAACGAACGCCTGAGACAGATCGTGGACGAATGCCATCTGACAATGAGCGATCCGAATCACTTCGCCAGGTATGAGGGTGTGGTCGCCTTGGATCGGCTCGCCACTGACCACCGTCCCGTTGCGACTGTCCAAATCGCGTATTATCCAATCCCCTTCGGACGAGAAAACCTCGCCGTGGTTGCGACTGCAGCGTTCGTCCTTGATGACGATCTGGCAAGTCGACGCACGACCGATGGTGACCGTCCTTCCGGGGGTCAGCCGAAAGACGTCAGTCCACTTCGTGCCTTCACGGATAACAAGATAAGCTAACATAGGCGGTTAATTATCACCTTATCCTCCCGCACACCTGAACTGCAAGAGAGGCGATCGGTGGCGCTGCCCGTCTGTCTAACTGAATTCGCAAACCGTCACTAAAGTTGGACGAATCGTCGCCAAAACCGTTCGGTTGGTGGTTCAGTGGCGTAAGGTTCCAGCTTGCGATTTTGGTTACCCCACTTTTTAGCTCAACAGTGTTCGATCTCTTAATTGTCGTCTTTCGCTCCGTGAAAGCACGCTCCTTTCGCGGAGCGAAAGGCGACTATCGGACAGTAATTCCTCGAACGATCCTCAGCCGAAGCACTAGCGAGACTGTGCCTCGGACCGACGCAAGCTATCGCTCGGATGCGACGACCCGCTCCCCGACCAATCTGCGGTCGGTGCCCGTCGCAGAAAACCTGCCTCTTTGTACAGATAAACCTGAGACAAGCTCTTTAGGCTCGGAAATCAGGCGAATTGGGGGTCACCGCCGTCGCCAGAATTCACAACCGCAGCTCAAAGACACAATAATCTCGCGCATCCGACCGCCAGAATCCTCTATGTCGTCGCGTCACTGGCCTACGTTAGTGTCCAAACGCTTGCCATCACAAATCCATAGTGCGGAGGAGGTTTTTGTTGAAAAAGGCAAACCCGAGAGTTATTCTGGGTTTATGTGCGGCCACTGGTCTTGCGCGGACCAGCATTGTGGCGAAAGTCCCTGTTCTTGTACAATTTCAAGGGTGTATTCCCTTTCCGCGTGTGTTTCATCGCGGCCCATTCACGAAATGCGCCATAAAAAGGAGCCTGTCATGGGCACGATCGTCCCAATTCGCAAACTCACGCGAATCACCTCGAAATTGCTAATTGTCGTTATGGTTATCGCGCAATTCGGTGTGGCCCGGGCCGGACACCGTGGCGGTCGCAACAGCGCCGTCGGCGGAATTTCGATTGATGTTTCTGGGGTCGTTGGCCCACCCAGTCGAGACGGTTTGAAGCGGCATCTGGCCGCACTCAACAAAGAGATCAAGGCTGCCTCGGATGACATGGTGATGCCAGTCAAGATGCGGATCCTCTCCCTCCGGGGACTGGCCGCGTCTTGCGAAGACGCCATGAAGAACCGATTTGGTCGTTTGCCCGATGAGGTTCAGTTCCTGGCCGGTCTGCAGCGAATTCAGTACGTCTTTGTTGATCCGGAAGCCAACGACATTTTAATCGCTGGCCCCGCCGAGGGGTGGCGCATTGATGATCGAGCCAATGTCGTCGGCGTTACGACGGACCGGCCCGTGTTGCTGCTGGATGACTTGTTGGTTGCATTGCGTCAGGTTCATGCCGCTCGCACCGAGGGTATTTCATGTTCCATCGATCCGACGGAGGAAGGCTATCGAAATCTGCAAAAGGTCCTCGACGCCCAACGGTCACAAGGTTCGGTGAATCGGCAGGTTCTTGAACCGGCCATGAAGAGAGCTTTCGGCCCGCAAGTCGTCACCATTAAAGGTGTTCCGGCGACAAGCCATTTTGCTCGCGTGTTGGTCGCGGCCGACTACCGGATGAAGCGAATCGCCATGAAGATCGATCAAGCCCCAGTGAAAGGCTTGCCGAGCTATCTGGATCTGATGAAGACCAGCCGTAGTGGCGGAGACGTCAACCCGCGTTGGTGGCTGGCTTGCAACTACGAGCCCCTCTTGGCCGGTGAAGACGGTTTATCGTGGGAGTTGAAGGGACCGGGAGTCAAGGCGATGACCGAAGATGACTTCGTCGCCGCTGACGGTACGGTGATCGGTGCGGGCCGCAAAAGTGCGGCAGCCCAACGCTGGGCTGACATGATGACAGAAAAATATGACGACTTGTCAGGCGGCGACGTCATCTTTGCCGAATTGCGAAATCTAATGGACCTGTGTGTGGTTGCCGCGTTGATCGAAAAGAATCATCTGTGGGACAAGGCTGGGCTGAGCGTTCCAATTCTCACGGAGCAAAACAGTCCACTCAAATTGAGAAAGTCCAATCCCGCCAAGCTGATTCCGCCCGAAGTCAGCTTCTTGAAAAAAGGCAAATCATGGATCGTCACGGCGTCGGGTGGCATACAAGTTGAATCATGGCAAGTTGCCGACAACGTCGAGACAAGCGGTGAATTGGCCGACCTGCGCCAGCAAGCCGTCACGCCACGAACGACCGAATCGATTTGGTGGCAGTAATCTCGTAACGATTAGGCCAGTCATTCCAGAACGCCGCGGGAATTGATCTCGCGGCGTCTTTTTTTGTTAGCTGCTCGTCGGACCCAACTATCCTCACCTCGGCGAGTTTCGGTTGCGCGCACCGCGACACCGGCACGGATCATTGTTTCCGATGCGTGGCCGGGTTAAAACTTTGGCAATAGAAATTCGTGGTCCGCATGGGAGAGCAACGATGGTCGTTAGTCGGCAACAGCATTTGGCTTTTTCGCTTTCAGTTGCGGCATTGGGACTGGCGCTTGCGTTGCCGGCGACAGCAGACGAATCACCGATCTATTCGCTTTCCCCGCAGATTCGCCAGAAGTGCGTTTCGGTCCTAAAAGCCGGTTTGGCGAGCGACGAGTTTTGGCCATCCGTCCATGCGGCCGAGGGGCTTGTCTTGGGCGGGCATGGGGCCGAAGTGGTCGCCCGGTTCGCCGACCGGTTACCGCTGGAAAAAGACGATCAACGTCGCTGTGGCTTGGCACGTGAACTCGTTCGCGCCGGGCATCGTCAGCACGCTCGGGTCATGCTAGACATTCTGGAGGGCGAAGACGCACATGGTCACGTGCACGCCGCCGAGAGCCTGTTTAAGGTCCACGAGATCGGCGACGGTGTTGCGATGCGTCGCGCGTGGCAGACCGGGAAGACTCCGAACCTGCGGATGATGTCCGCTGCCGCGCTGGCCCACGCCGGCAACCTGGACGCACTGAGATTCCTGCGAGTTCAATTGGCCGGTACCGATTTCGAAGTGACACGCATCGCGGCCTGGATCCTCGGGCGGATCGGTGACGAAACGGACGTTGCACAGCTGAAGAAGAACATCACAACAACTCCCAATGCCCTGAATCGCGCATTCCACCAACACGCACTCGCGGCGCTCGGCGATGCAGATGGCCTGGTCGCTCTCCGTGACAACCTCGGCGATGCAGATCCAGCCGTGAGAACGTACGCGGCCACATTCGCCGGCGACGCTCGCGCCATTTCGCTTGCTTCGAAACTGGAAGAAATGCTGGCCGACGAACATCTGGACGCACGACTTCGCGCTGCCCAATCGCTGTTGGTTCTATCTCAGCCGGCAGGCTCGAAATCACACGAAGATATCTCGAAGTTGCCTTATACGGCGACAACAGAACATCCCAGGTACACCGAAGGATCTGTGTTGCCGCTGCATGACGGAACGCTGCTGTTCGCGACGACGGAATTTCACAACAGTGGCAGCGACTTTGCCAAGGCCCGGATTGTGGGTCGGCGTTCGGCAGACGAAGGTCGCACGTGGAGCGATGCGACGGTGTTGCAAGAGAATACCGGCGCATTGAATGTGATGAGCGTTACGTTGCGTCGAATCGAGCCGTCAGGCAAGATTGGCATGTTCTACCTGCAGAAAGACGGCTTTGACAATCTGCACGCGTTTGTGCGGTATTCGTTCGACGAGGCGCAATCCTTCGGCGATTTGGTCGAAGTCACTTCGGGTAAGGGCTACCACGTGATGAATAACGACCGCATCACACAGCTGGAGTCGGGGCGATTACTGGCACCAGTTGCCTTTACAAATGACGTGAAGAAGGAAAATCACTTCGTCTCGTTTTGCTTCATTTCGGATGATGAAGGCCAGACATGGCGACGGGGCAAAGGACATGTCGATGCGCCCAAGCGTGGCGCGATGGAGCCCGAGGTCGTCGAATTGCCCAAGGGCCGCGTGTTGATGATCATGCGAACGCAACTCGGTCATATCGCCACCAGTACGTCCAGCGATGGCGGAGAGACGTGGGGGGAACGCGGTCAATTGTCGGTTCAGGCTCCCGAAGCGCCGGCAACGCTTCGCCGCGTTCCGGCGACGGGCGACTTGCTGCTGATTTGGAACAACACGTTTACGGCAGGCGAAGGGCACGGTGGGCGTCGGACGCCATTGACGGCCGCTGTGTCGCCGGACGAAGGCAAAACGTGGCGCAACGTTCGCAACCTGGAGACGGATCAAAAGCTGACCTTTTCTTACACAAGCCTGACATTCGTTGGATCGCGTGCGGTCATGAGCTATTGGCAGAGCGGCCCCGAGGCTGGTCAGCTGTCGACTCGATTTCGGTCGGTTCCTGTCAGTTGGTTCTATCAAACGCCCGGTTCAACTCAGAAAGTGCAGTCAACCAAGTGACAGCGGAATGAAGGCCGACAATGCAGCCATGATCTGCCTGAAAGACGTCACGTTTCAATACGGCGAAGCCGGATTCTGCCTTCACATCGATTCGCTTTCAATCGCCTCTTCGGCAAACGTCGCACTCGTCGGCCCCAGCGGTTCCGGTAAGACCACCCTGTTGCATTTGTTGGCGGGGATTTTTGTGCCTACAAAAGGTCACGTTGAAGTAGCCGGACACGACATGGGCGAGATGAGTGATGCGAGTCGGCGCAATTTCCGCATCGCAAATGTAGGGCATGTGTTCCAAGATTTCGAGTTAGTCGATTATCTCAACGTCCGCGACAATATTCTCTTGCCGTTCTATATTAACACGCAGCTCACGCTGGATGCGGCGACGCGTCGAGTGGCCGACCAATTGGCGGATTCCATGGGGCTGGGAGACAAGATGCGACGCCCCATCGGAAAACTCTCCCAAGGCGAGCGGCAACGCGTGGCGATTTGCCGAGCTTTGTTGCCACGACCACGGCTGATCCTGGCTGACGAACCGACGGGTAACCTGGATCCAGAAAACACCCAGCATGTGCTCGACATCTTGCTCCAACGCGCCGCCTCGGTAGGCACGACGTTCGTGATGGTCACTCACGACCACAGCCTGCTGCCACGATTCGACCGAGTGGTTGATTTCACTCGGTTCTTGGTGGAAGGGGCACAATCATGTCAGGCATAATGCTGCTTGCACGTCGCTATCTGGCATTCTACAAGGTCCAGACATTGATCGTTGTCGGTTGCATTACCGCCACGATCTACCTTCCCGTCGTCATGCACCTGTTGCTCGCTGACTTTCAAGAGCAACTCACGAGTCGTGGCGAATCAACACCCCTGGTGATTGGGGCGGCTGGCAGTCGGTTCGACCTCGCATTACACGCCCTGTACTTCGAGACGCAACCGCCACGTTCGATAAGTATGCAGCAGGTTAGCGATGCGCGGGCCAGCGGGCTGGCGGTCCCGATTCCACTCCTGGTGCGGCAGCGCGCGCGAGGTTTTCCGATCGTTGGGACAACATTGGACTACTTTGACTTCAGACAACTCCAGATCCGCCGCGGTACGACGCTCGTTCGACTAGGCGATTGTGTCCTTGGCGCGCGTGTTGCTCGACAGCTGGGGCTCGAACCGGGCGACCGGCTGTTGTCGGATCCTGAGAACGTATTTGACATCGCGGGTGCGTATCCGTTGAACATGCGCGTTGCAGGCGTGCTCGACGAGACCCATGCCCCAGACGACAACGTAGTCTTCGTCGATCTAAAAACTGCTTGGATTATTGAAGGGATTGGTCACGGTCACCAGGAACTTGGCACAGTCCAGCCGGCTGACGACACTGGGTCCGGCCAACGCGCCGACGACAGTAACCGGGTTAGTAACGGAGTCATCCTTAAACAAACTGATCGCGAAATCATCGCGGGTGCGGCATTACGCCATTACACTGAAATCACCGAGGATAATCTTGGCTCTTTTCACTTCCACGGCCAGCCGCAGTCGTTTCCACTGACGGCAGTGATCGCACTGCCACACGACGAAAAATCCGAGACCCTGCTGATGGGCCGTTATCTGGCGGACGATCAGGCAGCCCAGATTCTACAGCCTGCTGATATTGTCAACGAACTTCTGCAGATGGTGTTCCGCGCCAAGCAGTTCTTCGACTTGGGCACCATCGTGTTGATTGCCGTCACGGCCATGTTTCTGACCTTGGTTGTCTTACTCTCGCGCCGTTTGCGTCAACGCGAAATGCGAACGCTCGTAAAGCTCGGGTGCAGCCGGCACATGATTGTTGGGATGCAAGCCGCTGAACTGAGCTTGGTGATGTTGGTGAGCGGCCTATTTGCTGGGGCATTGTCTGTCGTAACGTTGGCCATCGCTCCGTCGCTCTTGCGGATCTGGATGGTTGTCGGGTAGGGGATCGTGCCTGACGATTGGCGGATCAAGGCAGCCCTACGCTGCAGTGGGGCGGGCCCGATGGGCTCGAAAGCTGATGAAATCCACCACAATTGAGGGGCAGCAATTGCTATTTTCTGCTGTCTTGGATAGCCTCTATAGCTGGCTAAGGACTGGCGCATCAACAATAGTCGCGGTTCGCTCAGCGGACTCGGCGCAATGGACCCTGGCGCAATGTTCGCGGAGCCAACAACGACTATACGACAGTTGTTGCTCGGGCGGTCCTCAACAAGAAAACTAGGTCTTTCATAATGGATAAGGAGTTTGCAATGGCGCATCGTACGAATCGTCGAAAGTTCTTGAAGACAACCGCAGTTGTCGGTGCGGGTTATTTTGCCGCGTCGGGCCTTCGGGCACAGGAGAGCAACTCGCCGAACGAACAGGTCAACATTGCTTCGATTGGCGTCGGCGGCAAGGGCGATAGCGACTCGCGCGACGCTGGTACGCAAGGCAACCTGGTCGCGATTTGCGACATCGATAACAACAACTTAAGAAAGAAGGGGATCGCGTTTCCCAAAGCCAGGCAGTATCGCGACTATCGCAAGATGCTTGACGAGTATGGCAAGAACATCGACGCGGTGACGGTCAGCACTCCCGATCATTCACACGCGCCGGCGTCACTCATGGCGATGCGGTTGGGCAAGCACTGTTTTACACAGAAGCCGATGACTCATTCGATCGAAGAAGCTCGCCTGATGGGAGAAGTTGCGCGTGAGATGAAACTCAAGACGCAGATGGGCAATCAAGGAACCTCCTATGATTCGCTTCGAGAAATGGTTGCCGTGATTCAGAAGGGCACGTTGGGCGCGGTCAGCGAAGTCCATGTTTGGACGAATCGTCCGGTATGGCCGCAAGGCGATAAAGTGGACCTTAGCAATCCGGCTCCCATTCCATCGCACGTCGATTGGGACCTGTTCTTGGGCCCGGCTGAGAAACGTCCCTATCATCAGGCGATCCATCCGTTCAAGTGGCGAGGCTTCTGGAGTTTTGGAACGGGCGCGTTGGGTGATATGGCTTGCCACACGTTGAACATGCCATTCATGGCGTTGGAACTCTACGACCCGACATCAGTGCAAGCCGAAACGAACGGCCACGACGGACAAACCTATCCAGGCTTTTCGATTATCGACTTTGCTTTTCCCGCCAACGACAATCGCCCTGCCGTCAAGTTGGTCTGGTACGACGGCGGCAAGCTGCCGCCGAAGGAACTTTTTCATGGCGCTAAGATCCAAAATCGCGGTGCTCTGATCATTGGCGATAAGGGTTCTCTGTACGCACCTGGCGATTATGCAGAGAAGGGAATGACGCTTCATGGCGTCGACAAGCCCGATGTCGAATGGGTCAAATCGCCTGGACACTTTACCGAGTGGATTCGGTCGATTAAGGGTGGCGACGCGGCAGTCTCGAACTTCGCGGACTACGCTGGCCCGCTCACCGAGACGATCCTGCTTGGCAACCTGGCCCTGGCGGGTGCCACCGAGCCGGGTAAAGGCAAGAAGATTGCGTGGGATTCCAAGAAACTGATCGCGACGAATGCACCGGAGGTGATGCACATCGTCAAGAAGGAATACCACAACGGTTTCAAGATCTAGTGCGTGTCGCACCGACGTGTAGCGTCCGCGGTGCTTTGGTTCATGAGTCCAAACTGCGAAAAGCGGCTGCAATGAGTCGGCGTGCGCTCTAGTGCTCGGTCAAGACTAAGAATTAGGGTTGTCGAGCCTGGTTGTCGTGGTTCGCTCCGCGAACCAAACGCATTGATCGCGATTTGGATCGGTTTTTACTGCCGCAAACT
>JASLRF010000493.1 GCA_030744095.1 Pirellulaceae bacterium
ATCGACGGTTCGTCGGCGACGTGCGCGATCTGCTGCGTCCATTCTTGCCTACCCGTCTCCGCATTCAGTACCACCAGACGAAGTTCGCGCCGGACCTCCGCGATCGCGTACAGTTGCCCCAGCAGCGGCAGCGGGGGACCCATGAAGAACGCCCCCGCCAGTCTCGGTTCGTCCTCGCCGTTCTCGCCACCCACTTTCCAAAGCAATGAGCCTTCGCGTTTGACATCCAAGGCAACTAACTGGTTGTATGACCTTGGGAAATTAGGATTCGGCGGCCAGCGTCTTCGCCCTGGAAGAAACGGTGACTGGCCGTGACTCGCGGCGGTGTAACGCAAGTCGTCCAGCAAGAAAACGGAATCGCCGTCGCTGCTGATCAAGCCGTACGCCAAGTCGTGCCACAGCCGTTGCCGTAACTGCATTCTACGGGTCGAGATCTCCACGGTGCGCGAACCTGTTCGGTTGGTTTGCGCGACACCTTGAAACGACGAGTTCCACCACGGATATTCCCAGATCCGCTTTCCGGTCTTCAAGTTGACCGCAAACAAACGTTCCGGTGTCCGCATCAACACAACATCGTCGACGGCCAAGGGTGACACGCTGGGAATCGCCGGAAATCCCTGTTGCGTGAAACTCTGTTGCAGCTCGGCAACTAGCCGTTCGTCGGCGCGATCGGTCGTCGTCGGCGTCTGCCAGCGAAACTGAGTTAACGGAATGCCGCCGACACACGTGGCGTTGCGTTGCAAGTTGCCACGATGCACGAGCCACTGAGAAGCATCGATCTGGCCACGCCGAGGAACCGGCCCAAAGTGCTTTCCTAGCCACACTAACGCTTCGCTGGACTCCGGCAGCATTTCACGCGAACCTGTCGTGAGTTCGACTTCAGTCGTAGGAAACCGTCGCTTCAGTTGCGCCATCGTGGCGACCGCCTGATCGGGCATGTTCGAGTACACCCAGCAGGCACCCAAGAGGACCGAAAGGTGAGGTTCATACTTGGGTGCCGCGGCCGGCGATTCGAGTACACGTTTGAAACACAACGCTGCGGCCAACGGTCGACCTCGATCCAACTGCAACCGGCCCAATAACACCATCGCTTCATAACCGGCTGCGGTGTGAAAGTAACGGCGGATGACTTCGTTCAAGTCCTCCATGCTCTGGTCACGCACCGCGCGGTCCAGGAGCGCCCGAGCATCGGAACCAAACTGAAGTTCGTACAGCTCGCGGCCTTGCCGAGGCATCGAACCAAGCAAACGCTGTGCTTCGCCCTTGATGCTGCGCCGCGTTCCCGTTTCGCCGACGGGGCCCACAAAGTAATCCTGGGATTCGACGTTGGACTCGGTTCGCGCCATCAAGTAGGGGCTGTTGAGCAAGGCACCCAATTCGATCACCGCATCGCTGTACCGATCTTCGTCGATGGCCCTCTTCGCGCGGCTGAGATGTTGGAGCAACGTCCTTTCCGGCATCTGGAAGACTCTGTTACCCGCCTGGCCGTGGCTGGTCGCCGGCTGGAGGGCCGAGACCGTCATCACGCAGGCGAGTAGGGCAAGAAACTTCACGCTGAATCCATGTCGCACGACGGATCGCTCCTGTGAAAAGTCGCCGGCAGATGACCGTAACCCTTTATCGTTCATAATCTTATTAAATTGGGGAAGCGGGGGCAAGATTGCCCGTTCACCTCACCAATCGCTCGCCGTGCCTGGCTCGTACACGCAAGCTGCTGCCCATCATTGAAAAGGTGGAAGGTCATTTCCGGACAGGATGCTCGCGAAACCGGTGTGCAACAGTAGCTGCGCCGATACCCTCAGGCCGATTTGCGATCCCCACATGTGGGTGGTGTTTAAGCTAGTTCAACCGTGATTCGGCGGTGTCGGCGTCGATTCCCTGCGTTTTTCCCTGTTTTTCCGGTTTTTTGGCCAATTGTCCGGTTGCTTTTTTTTGACGGATCGATCAAATTCATCGCGTTCTGAACGTCGGACGGACGTTAACGGTTAGTCAATCTATAGCGCCGAACTAAGGAGGGTATCCACCATGGCGAATGGTAAACCGCTTACCAAGACTGAGATCTTCAACAAGCTTGCCGAAGATAGTGGTCTGACGAAAAAGCAAGTGACGGCAGTTTTCGAGTCGCTTACCACGATCATTTCTGGTGAATTGGCGAAGGGAAAAAAGACGGACCCGAAGCAATTCACGATTCCTGGTCTCTGTAAAATCGTCACGAAATTCAAGCCAGCCACGAAAGAGCGACCGGGCATCAATCCATTCACGAAAGAACCAACCATCATCAAGGCCAAGCCCGCCAGCCAGCAAATCAAGATTCGCCCGCTGAAAGGTTTGAAGGACATGGTCAACTAGGATTGTGCCTAACGGGGCAAAACCGGTTTGAAGAAACACCCGCAGCCTGCTCGTTCAAACGAGCAGGCTGTTTTTTGGGCGGATCGTTGGCTCGCCAACGCAATGTGACATGGGCGCAATCGGGTTTGGCGGACTGCTTGAACGAGCCAGACTGCCTTTGAGTCCCGTTGATTTTCGCGTAGGCCGCAAACATCGCGTAGGCCCGCAACAAGAAGCGCCGGCGACGCAGTTCCGGCAATGGAACCACTTGTTTTGACGCGTAGCCGGAACGTCGCTTCGCTTGCCCGCGGCCGACAACGGCTCAATGCATGATCATCAACACGCTGCTACGGCAGGATCGAGTCGATCAGTTCGTCAAGCGTGTCAAGCGAGGCATCGTCGTCGCCGTCGGTGACGAACGTATCGAGCCAGTAATCGTCGATCAGTTGCTGTAGAGCATCATCGAGGGGATCCGGCGGAGTGCTAATCGGAGTGCCACCACTCACCAGCAGATCTGCAGCATCGCGATAGAGCACGTCGGAACCGGCGTCACCAAGTAAACGATCGCCGCCAGCGCCACCGGAAATGCTGTCATCGCCGTTACCGCCTCGCAACAGGGCATCATTGTCCGCCCCGCCCGAGATCGAGTCGTTGCCATTACCGCCAAACGCGCGGTCTGCACCTGCCAATCCTATCAGGGCATCATCGCCATCGCCGCCAATGAGCACATCGTCGGCGCCGCCACCGACCATCAAGTCATGTCCAGCACCGCCAAAGACGGTTGCCTTGCCGGCCCCTCCACGGAGGTTATCGTTGCCGGCGCCACCATTCAGCGTCGATTGTTGAACGATGTCATCGGTGACACGAATCTGGTCGTCGCCATCGTTGCCATTGATCTCAACGCGTGAAATCGTTGGCATTCCAAACATCGCATCGATGATCGCCGTACGATAATTGAATCCTGTGGCGGTAAGATCCACACCGCCGTTGATCGTGCCGTTCACAGCTCCAATGAAGATCGCCTTGGCATCTGACGATCCCCCACCAGTATCGTCACCTACCGCGATGAGATCGCCACAGGCGGTGCCTTCAATCTGTAGCGCGAGCGTGCCGGCGATGTCGACGTTGACGGCGTTCAGGTACCGCAACACGCTGGCAGCGTTGGCGCCGAAGACGCGGATCGTGTAGGTGGTTCCCATTGTGGTGAGCACGTCGGCACGCTGCACACCCGGCTCTAAAACGCTCTCGCTGCTTTCCCCGCCCGGTTCTTCGATAAACTCGTTGGGTGTTCCGTTGGCGTTGTTGTCGTCGCCATCATTGCCGGCCACACGATCCGCACCCTGCTCGAAATGATACACATAGATGGGAGTGCTATTTGCTGCGTCCCACACCTCGAACAGACCGCCATCGAGTTGCAGTGTCAGGATGCCGTCCTGCGTCGCAGTAACCGTATGCGTGGAGTCACCGGCGCCAGTGTTGATCTGGTTACACTGGGCGTTGCCGAAGTCGTTGGTGGATGTCGACCCTGAGACGTAGTTCACGGTGTAGACGAGGGGCGACGTTGTTTGGTGCCAACCAGACTGTTGTACTTCCCGAACGAAGTAGGTGCCGCTGGCCAGCCCCTGGTCTGCCAAGCGGTAGTTGCCGTTGGCATCGGTGACGTCGGAGTCGAGTAGGGTATCCAGTCCGGGTAGGCCAAAAGGTCCGGGCTCGAACGTGCCATCACCATCGTCCTGGTAGAGTTGGATGGTCCAGCCGGCCAGTGACGGATCGCTGCCACTATCGTCGTTGCCATTGGTGTTCAGGTCATGGAATTTACGTCCGTCGAAAGCGGGTGTGATTTCATTGAGGAAGGTGATCGTGATGTCCTCGCCTGGGTCGACGTCCAACGTAGCCGTGCCCGTGCCCAGGTTGAAGCTGCTGCCGCCGTCAGGATCGACAATCACGATACTGGTCAGGTCCCAGCCGGCTGTGATGCCCTCAGTTATCGTGTAAGTTTCCGGCAGCAAGTTCGCGAAGGTCTGCATGTTCGGGAGCGTGCCGTCGGCGTCATCGTCCAGTGAAAATGCGCCGATGCCGCCACTTCCCGTAAAGGCGAAATCCTGTGAGTGATCCGGGTCCGCATCTTTAATGACCTTGATGGAACCACGTTTGGTGTTGGTATACGTGACCGTGATGATCTCTCCAGCATCTACGTCGATTGTGACTTGCCGATTTGGTATGTCGATCACACTGCCACCGTCGGTGTCGCCAGTGATCTGGAGGTTGGTCAGGTCCCAGCCGGCAACCGCTGCTTCCGTCACCAGGTAACTGCCCGGTGCCGGAGTGAACGTCTGACTGTTGGGTAGCGTTCCATCGGCGTCGTCGTCCAACTGGAAGTTACCCAGCCCTCCGCTGTAGGAAAAGTCCTGTGGATCGTCTGGTACCGAGTCCTTCACGATGGTGACTGCCGCACCTTTGGTGTTCTCGAACGTCACCGTGATGTTCTCACCGGGATCCAGGTCGATCGTCGCCTTGCGGTTAGGCAAGTCGATCGTACTACCGCCGTCGGTATCCCCGGAGATGACGATATTGGTATTGGTCCAGCCAATCACCATACCTTCGGTGATCATGAACGATCCAGGAACCAG
>JASLRF010000494.1 GCA_030744095.1 Pirellulaceae bacterium
CGCTACCGCTGCGGTTGGGACGCCCAGGTGTTGCCATGGTGCCACAAAACAGAGCGCCACCAAGCTGCCAGCGGCAGCGATATAGAAGGCATCGACACGCCGGCCAAACCGAAACACACGCACCAACAACATCAGCACAATCGTAACGCACAGGCAGATTTCCGGAAGGAAAACGCCCAGACTGGAATCGGCCGACGGCAGGGAAAACAGGCTGCCGTCAGCGGTTCCCTTGGTATCGACGATCAGTTGGCTAACAAGTTCGTGCAGGTTCACAGTTAGTCTATGCTCGATCTGTTATTAGGTCGCACGACTGCGGTTGGCGTCGTGGGCAATTCGTGGTCCAGGTCAGCTTGGATCGAACCGGGCGCAACGAGATCATCACTGTCAGTTCGTAATGCCGTTGATGAGCGGTCGGCCCCGCCATCCGATTCTCTAGCCCGGCGTAAGGGTTCCGTGCGAACGGTCCAATCCGTTAGATCGTCTACCTGGCGTTCAATCGTTTTGTCCATGTACTGCAACACGGTGTGGTACGGCAGCACGCCAAAAATGATTGCCAGGGCAAGCAGAATCCCGGCGATTGTATTTTCGCGCAGCGTGCTCGGCACCAAGGCCTCTTCGTGGGGACCTCTGTACTCGGCACCCAGGTAGACCCGTTGGATAGCCCAGAGGATATAGCCAGCCGTCAAGACAACCACACCGGCAGAAATGACGGCCAGTACCACGTTGAATCGAAATACCGATAACACCACGAACACCTCACCGACAAATCCACACAGCCCCGGAAGACCTAAGCCGGCAAAGAAGATACCGATGGCCAGTGCCGTATAGACCGGCATTTTACTGAACAGACCACCAAATTCGTTAAGGTTCCGATGATGCACACGGTCGTAGACGACACCAACCATAAAGAACATGCCAGCCGAACTGATTCCATGTCCGATCATTTGGAACATGGCACCTTGGACGCCCATGTTCCAATAGTCTGGATTGTAGTACGGCGCCGCGGCGGACCAGACACCCAATCCCAAAACCACATAACCCATGTGGCTGACTGAACTGTAGGCGACCATTCGCTTGAAGTCCTTTTGCGCCAACGCGGCAAACGCACCGTACACCATGCTGACCACGCCAACCGTGCAAACGATAAACGCAAAGTCGTATCCGCCCATCGGACAGATCGGATAGCAGATACGGATGATCCCGTAGCCGCCCATTTTCAAGAGCACGCCGGCCAGGATCATGGAAATCGGTGTAGGTGCTTCGACATGGGCATCAGGCAACCACGTATGGAACGGAACTGAGGGGACTTTGACGATAAAGCCCAAAAACAACAGCAGAAATGCCCAGTGTTGTATCTTCCAGCCAAGGAGGCCTTCGCCGTTGAAACAGTCCGTATGCTGTCCAACCGCGGCCAGGGCCAACAGGTTGAACGTGTGAACGGGCAGCTCGTCAGCCGGTTCGATGTATATGTTGGCCGCTGGAACCTCGCGCGCTCCGTCGCTGCGGGCCAAGGCGGTGACGACTTCCCTAACGCTCGCGTTTTCCTGGACGGCGGCCACCACATGATCGACGGTGTCTTCGTCGTCGTGCAGAGAGATTTCCACCCGATTTTCTTCTGCTACGTAGTCCGCCGTCGTGTGCTCAAGTTCTTCGAGGGGCCCAAATCGTCTGATTTCGATGTGCAGCGTGTCTGACTGCTTGCTACCCTTGCGCAACCAGCCGACTTGCCCCTCGTAATCATCGACAAGGTTGGTACCGTAACCCAGTCGTTTCGCGGCCTCATCGGAGATGTTCAAACTCTCCCAGTCGGCCACTGCCACATTTGGATTCTCCGGATCCGGATGGGTTGCTTCGGCCACCTTGCGCAAGTCACTGTTGAAGTACAGCAACAAAATCGCGATCAACATCAAAACACTGCCGACCAAGGTGTACAGAAAGAACTTGAGCGCCGCATATTCGCGACGTGGGCCGCCCCAGACACCAATCAAGAAATACATCGGCAACAGCATGACTTCCCAGAAGACGTAGAACAGGAAGAAGTCCAGCGCCATGAAGACGCCCAGCATGCCGGTTTCCAACAACAGAAACAAAATACAATACGCTTTGACTTGCTTGGTAATCGACCAGCTGGCACCCATGGCCAAGACACTAACCAGAGCGGTCAGCATGATCAGGGGAAAACTGATCCCATCGATCCCCATGAAGTATTCGATATCGAATGAGGGGATCCAGGAAACGGTGAACGTGTTTTGCATGTCGCCACGCGCAACATCGAAACTCGTCTGATCAGAAAACAAGAACCCGGCAGTGGTCAGGCCCAGCACAATGATGGTAACTGCCAACGTGATGTAGCGCACCAGCTCGTCGCGACCTCCCGGCACAAAGGCCAATATGAGAGCTCCCAGGGCGGGCAAGAAAACAATCAGGGTCAGTAGCCAGAATTCGTCAAACATCGTTGTTCGCTATCCCGCGAGGGTTGGATTCCAGAAGAAACTAATCAACAGGAAGATCGCGATCGTTCCGATCACAATAAACATCACGTATTGCCGCAGACTGCCTGTTTGCAGACTGCGCAGAGAGACGCCAGTCGCATACGTCCATTTGGCAAACAGGTTCACGGCACCGTCGATGAGCGTTTGGTCGGCCAGGTTCTCGAAGAACTGGGCGAACGCCCGAAAGCAACGTGCCAGACCATCGATGAACCAGTCGATCCAACGTTGATCAAACCCCGCAGCCAAACGCGATAGGACATGGGTCGGTCGCACAAAGATCCAGTCGTATAGCTCGTCAAATAACCACTTGTTCAGCAAGAAACTGTAAATCGGCTGAAACTGCTTTCTCACATCTGCCGCACTTAGCCAGCCCAAGCCGTACATGGAAGTTGCCAACAGAAATCCCGTCAGGGCCGCGCCGATTGCCATCAAGCTGACGGGAAGCACGATCGCTGGCGCGTGCGCCGAGTGTTCGTTGGGCCAAACCCAATCCAGCATCACGCCATGGGTGTCGGCCAGCGTGTGGTCAGGCCTGCCCCGCTCAAGCAGTTCGACCAACGTAATGTCGTTCAAGCTCGGTGTCACAAACCAGACGGCGGCAATCACCAACACCACTACGCCAATGGTCAAGGGGATATCTCGCAGGTGGACTTTCTGGAGTGGGTCCTGAGTCTCGCCGTGCCCAGTTTCGCCGTGCCCATGATCATCGGCGGCCACAACGGGTGGCCGCATGAATCGCCAAATCGAAAGTCCCACAACGGCGGCCACAGCACCCAGAATTCCTTGCACGGGGCTCCAGGCGACGGTGATCGCCATCACTGCCAGAATGATCAGCGGAACATACATGACCGGCGGTGATTCATGGGCGTGGTCATAGCGATCCTGATCCCGCGGCTTGCCGGCGAAAGTGAGGTACCAGAGTCGGAACATATAGAACGACGTGATGGCGGCACCACCAGCGGCGGCGATGAAGAATATGCTTGAACAAGGGGAATCGTTGACTCGCATGAACGAGAAAGCTTGTTCGAGAATCGCGTCCTTGGAATAAAAGCCGCTGAACCCGACGCCCGACAAAACGCCGCCGCCAAAGAAGCCTGCGATAAACGGTATGCCGGCGCCGGCGATGGCCAGGCAGCCGACTAACATCGTGCAGGCAGTGACCGGCATTTTCTTCCGGAGACCGCCCATCTCTGACATTTCATTGGTGTGAACAGCATGAATGACCGAGCCGGAACACATGAACAGCAGGCTCTTAAAGAAGGCGTGGGTGATCAGATGCATCATGCCGGCCAACCAACCACCGACACCGAGCGCCAGCATCATGTACCCCAACTGGCTGACGGTGGAATAGGCCAAGACACGTTTGATGTCCGTGGCGGTGATGGCAATCGAGGCGGCCATGAAGAGCGTGACACAGCCCGCCAGCGCGATCACCAGCAGCACTTCAGGTGCAAAGACAGGAAAAAATCGACCTACCAAATACACGCCGGCGGCAACCATCGTCGCCGAATGCACCAGCGCGGAAACGGGCGTGGGACCCTCCATCGCATCAGGCAACCAGACATGGAGTGGAAACTGTGCACTCTTTCCAACGCAACCGGCAAAAATCCCCAGCCCGGCCACGACTAACAGCCAGTAACCGTGCTTCGTGGATTCACCTTCGTGACCATCTTCGCCACGAGCATCATGACCAGCACGCCAAAGGGGAATACTCGTCGCCAGTAGTTCGTCGATCTGTTCCTCGG
>JASLRF010000495.1 GCA_030744095.1 Pirellulaceae bacterium
TTCAATGAAGCCTAAATCGCAGCCTCCTGTTAGTTTACGTGGTGTGAAACGCGTAACGCTAGCAAGGAGGCTGCGAAGATGCGACAGGGAAGTTTTACGTCGTTGCCGGATGAATCCGGCCGGGTATTGGATCGTTTGGCCGTTCCAGTCTACGCTGCTCCGCTCGTGACCCCCGCCTACGGCGATCTTTAGGACGTTCACTGTCCAATGGCCGCCGCTCGTCACCCATTTGATGTCAAAATTGACGTTGAATACGGTGTCTTTGAAAGCCTTCGCAAACTCAGATTTTCCGTCGACCCTGACCCTGAATTTGCCGCTCCACTTGCTCCAGACTGCTTTATCTACGGCCGCGTGAAAATCCCTTTTCTGCTGGCTAGTCCAATTGCTTGCTGCTGCTTGCTTATTGTAGTTGTAAGCCCATTTCTGCTGGACAAAAATCAAGCCTTTCGGTCCGTCCACGTCAATCGACATGCGCTTTCCCTTGGATGTGAAATGGGTCTTTATGGACTTCAGATCGGGCGGTGGCAGGAAAACCACGTCGCCGGGTTGGATCGACTCCGGCTTCTTGCGCAAAGCCTTCAACTTTGCGTTGAGCTTGTGGTCAAAAAGGAACTGGCCAGATTTCAACCCATTGGCCTTTGCTACTTTGCTCAATGTATCGCCGCGCTTGATAACATATTTGGAGCCTGCCATAATCGTCTCCTGTCAAAACAAGGGTCGTCGCTAACCGATCTCCACGATTTCCGATACGATCCACACCATTCAGATGCGGTTGCATTATACTCCAAGGACCAAATCGCCAGTTTCTTCGATTCGCCAAGCCATTTGGGCCAGTAAGTCGCTTTGTCTTCGCCGTACCGCCAAGTAGCGAAGGCACCGCCCACCAAGCCACGCACGAAAACTACGTCTGCAATTCGACTTGTGTTGTCGGTATTCGCAATCGCATGCTCCGCCTGTATTCTTCCGCTTCGGTGTTGCTGCAACCAGCGATGCAAAGAAGCAATGGGACGTATACCAGATAAGAGACACGCATTTCGAGTATCAAATCGCCAGCAGAGGCTGCTGTAGCAGATTACCGATTCTAGCAAATCGAACGGGCGTTTCAAATTCGTCTAGTTTCAAAAGCTGGAAAGCCAGGGCAAGGCTTGCGGGTTGTCTATATGGCATTGAAACTCGGTGCTCTTAGGAGCCAAGTACGTCGGCCAAACTGGAAGACGCTGCCGCCTTTAGCCGCACACTGGATCGAGTGATCGAGCGAGGGAACGTGCCGTTTCAAAAAGAGACCTATGGGGGCGTCAGCTACTATCGTCTCGAAACCCCAAACCGTAGACAACAGATCGACACAGCAACCACGCGGATTCCTGATCCAAGCGTCGCAATCCTCGGCGACTATCTGGTCGGCAGCGACAGTTCGAAGTGCCTTCAGCAGGCGATCATCACCAAAAGCGATTCGTCGCAGTCGCTTGCCAGCGAATTGGACTTCAAGCTCATCGCCAGCAAGATCAGCGGCAAGTTGGGCGACGCGGAAGCCAGCTTTGTCATCTTCAACCGTCCAGAGGAGGGAATTCGGCTTTTGTATGGAATGGCCAACTCGCCGGAGTTGCGCAGCCGGATGCGGAGCGCCGCGGAGTCCAACCCAGCGTTACGGGTTTTCGGGGTTCTTGACGATGCCCTGAACGACAATCCGCTGCCCCCCTTTGCGGTATTGGCCAAATACCTGGCACCTGTCGGCGCGATGATGACGAACGACGAAACCGGTATTCACTACATGGAGTTTTCGCTGCGGCGAGAGTGAATTTGCTGGAGTGGACCGTAACCATGCGAATGAAGGACTTCTTCTTCGATCGCCAGTCGGTGATCGACCGCATGACGAAGGCAAACCGCCGCGCTCTGTCGAAAGTAGGTGCCTTCATTCGCCGCCGGGCACGTTCGAGCCTGCGTCGTCGCAAAAGGCGTTCGCAACCCGGAAGCCCACCCAGCGTTCACTCGCGCGATTCGGTGGCCGCGGTAGCCCACTCGTACGAAATCCACGCGGAGCCGCGACCAGACAACCAACAACCATGAGGTCGGAATCGATGATTTCTTTCACGCACTCACACTGGATTGCGGGGCTGGCATGCTGCTTGTCCGCCGTTGGCTCGGGCAACGCTCTTGCTGAGCCAAGTAACGCAACCGAACGCCCCAACATTGTTTTCATCTTGTCCGACGACCAGGGTTGGACGGGGCTTTCCGTAGCGATGCACGACGCATTGCCGAATTCCAAAAGCGACTTCTACAGGACGCCTCACCTGGAACAGCTCGCCGAACAGTGTATGCGGTTCACCGATGCCTATGCGCCCGCTCCTGTCTGCTCGCCGACCCGCTACCATATTCGAGCTATCGCTCGGTTCGCACTGGTCCGCTCCCGTTGGTCGCTACAAACTTGCCGTGAAAACAAGCTTTCTGCCAGCTTATCGTACTGAGTGCCTCGGCGCGTCACACCACGCGGAAGAGAAAGCGGTAACGGCCTATCATGAAAATCCCGATCGCAAGTCTGGTGGTGGCCATCGTCTCGGTGGCCACTGTCTCAACGTCACTGGCGCAACGGCCGCCGGACCGAGTTCCACGCAGATCTCACGGACTCGCGACAACACCTGGCTGGTTGATGATCCTGGCGGGTGGCTTCATCGCCAGTTGGCCCCTCCTGGCAATCATCTTCTTTGTGGTCATGGGAGCCACCGACGATCCCGACATGTTCGCGTTCGCGGTTTTCGGCCCCTTGGTTTGCTTTGGCCCATTCTGTTTCACGTCCGGTGGCTTTTTCTTGCTCAGAGGTCTGTTTCTGGTCGTGGGCCGCGACGAGATCGTCCTCAGAAGAGGCCGTCTGACTGCGGTGAGCCGTTGCGGACCCTTCCGATCCAGTCGACATTGTTCGCTGGAAGACCTTGTCGGATTTTGCGTCGAAAGCGACTTGGCCGGAGCCTACTCGAAGACCGCCGGTATGCAAGGACTGGCAAGCCTCATTGCTGAACGTAATTCCGGTCGTCCTGTACATCTGCTGCGTGGTTACCCCAAGCCAATGATTGACGAGCTTGTTACCAGTCTCCAAGAACATTGCGGGCGGCTTGCGGCCAGGGAGGGTATTCCGTGGCAGGAATCATTGCCGACGGACGAAGTCTCGCTGAATCCAGAAAAGATCGACGACCGCCCCGGCACAGCCGAGAAGCAGCAACGCAGTCTTGGAGCAGCGGCCTGATGGTTTGCTCATCGAACTACCAACCAGAGGCTGGTGGCGGCCCGGTTCTCGATTTGTGACCATCTGGTGCTTCGGTTGGAACGGAATGGTTTTGTTGGGCACGGCGGCTTTCGTACCTGCGTTGCTTGCGGACAAGGTTGAAGGCCAACCGTGGGTTGCCTGGCTTATGCTGCCGATATTCTGGTCCGTTGGTATCGTCGGCTTCATCATCCTGTTTCGCAAAGCTCGCCGCACCGGCAAGATTCTGCTCGCAGGCAAGTCATTGCGATTCGAGGAAACCGATCCGTTTGGTAGTACGACGCTTCAGTGGGACACCAGCGAAATTGAGAGCATCACCGTGGACGCGAAGAAGTACAAGACCGAAGACAGCGTCTCCTGGAAAAACTTCATCACGGTCTGCCCCGCTGAGAAAGGATACCAGTGGTTCAGCATTCGGGAGAAGCCGGAACTCGAATGGATCGCAACCGTGTTAAGGCAGGCGTTGGACCTGGGTTCACCGGGCGACGTTGCCAAGTAACTGTTGTCGCCGGTAGAATTCGCTGGCATCCGATTCATCTTGTGGTGTTTTCTTTTTGACAGCCTCCTATCCGAGATCTCTACCATGGCCACGATTGTGCAAAGCAAACGAAACGGCAAGAAATACGTTCTTCTGGGAACCGGGTTTGGGGCGTACAAAGCAACTCGTCCCGGTGTATTCTTCGGCAACCTTGCCCCAGAAGAAGAACAAGGTCAAATCACAATGGTGGCCGTCTGCGACAGGGGCGGGAACATCCGCTGGACGCACTCCGATCACCTTACGGTCGTGGAAGTAGACGGTAGCTCGCCAGCGGCACTATTGGCGGCGGAGGGCGAAGCCACGACTTGACAATTGAGCCCGTCAAATGTTTCATGCAGATGTCCGGTGTGACATTTCGCCGCGAGCCAACTTGGAAGGAACCAACCATGCTGACAGCCCAGGAGGTCAAGCCACTTCTCGTCCACGAAGATCATCCCGTTCGGGATGCTGCCATTAATTACTTCAGGGGCACCTGGTCACAGGATGTCGAAGTATTTGCACTAATTCTGCAGGCGTACCGTCAATACGGTGCCGAAGAGAGCCGACTCAGTCTTGCTTGGTGCAATCACTTCGCCCTCAGTGAACAGTCGCTGGATCAGGTGTTGGAGACACTCGCTACGGCAACTGACCCCATCATCGCATTACATCTCAATCGCGTTGTCGCCGATGCTCCCATTGCTCTGCAACTGACGCAAGAGTCGGCGATCCTCGACACGCCCAACTTGCTACCCAATACGGTGGAAGCGATCAACCAGCGACGAGACTTCGCCCAGTGGCCAGCAGATAAGTTGTGGAACGAACTTCAGGACTTCGCCGAGCGTTCTGAAGACAAGCAATATGCCAACGACATCGACCACGGATACGTCGACGCCCTGATCGCCGCCTTGAGCCAGCACGACGAACCTGATGCTGGGACAATCTGCGACTTGCTTGAGTCTGTTGGTGAAGAGAACGGGTGGTTGGAGATCTTTCTCGTCGACCTGGCGGGCGAGAGGCAATTACGAGAAACAATCCCGACTCTGGTCGACAAATACCGGATCGACACAGACTACATGCTAGAACGTGTAACTGACGCTCTCGACAAGATCGGAGACCCCGAGGCGGTTCGCCTGATTCGCTCCGTCTTTCCAAACGAGTCGTGGAGCTTCAAGAATTTCGCGACCGCAGTGCTTGGCGATATCAAGCACCAAGAATCTGAAGATGCTCTGCTGGCGTTGTTAGAAACTGAAGAAGATCCGAGTCTCCGTACGATGCTCTGCATCGAGCTATGCCAACTGTTTTCTGCACGGGGGGTTGACGTCATTTTGCACGAGATCCGGTCTGGTTACGACAGCGAGATCGATTGTCTTGAGGAGACCGTCTTGCCGGTCGCCCATGTATTGGGCATCGACATTCCGGAGGCAGATGAGTGGCGAGCTGAGCGTGAGGTTCGTGAGAGACACCGGGCTGAGCGTGCGGTGGAATTAGACGAGTTGGGAAGGAGATACGCGGCAACCAAGGCCAGTGGCATTGATCCTCTTGCGGGATTGGGGGCCGAGAAAGAAACGGCAGTCGAAGAACCAACGACGATCCGATTTGAATCTCCGCGAGTTGGTCGAAATGATCCGTGTCCGTGCGGAAGCGGCAAGAAGTTCAAGAAGTGTTGTGCTCGCAAGCCTCGTTAGATGTGGCAAGTAGACCCACGCATATTCATCAGCTCACACTCCATCGTCAATCAAGGGAGAACGCCATGCCAGGTAAATTCGAGATCAAGCGGGCCAAGGACAAGGAGTTCTTCTTCAATCTGCTGGCTCACAACGGTGAAGTGATCCTCACAAGCGAGATGTACAGATCGAAGACAGGGGCCAAGAAGGGAATAGCGGCTATCCGGACTAACGCCGCCGAACCTGACCGCTATGATCGTCGCACGGACAAACGCAAGAAGCATTACTTCGTTCTCAAGGCGGCTAATCATCGCATCATCGGCTGTAGTGAGTCGTACAGCGGCACCACCACGATGGAAAAAGGCATCAAGTCCGTTATGAAGAATGGAACTTCCACAAAGATCAGCGACACGACGTCATGAAGATTAGCGATCAACAACGCGGCACTCTAATCGGTCTTGCGGTCGGCGACGCTCTCGGTGCGGCGGTCGAGTTCATGGCACCATGCACCTTCGAGCCGGTGACGGACTATCGAGTTGGGGGGCCACATGGCTTGGAACCAGGCGAGTGGACCGACGACACAAGCATGGCTCTCGCGTTGGCCGACAGCATGGGCCAATTGGGCTGGAACCTTGATGACCAGGCTCGGCGTTATTGTGACTGGTGGCAGGAAGGCAAATACTCCGTTAACGGTCGCTGTTTCGACATCGGCATCACAGTTCGGTCTGCATTGTCGCGATTCTTGAAGACTGGAAATGCTTATGCGTCGGGCGACACGGCAGAGAGATCGAGTGGCAACGGTTCGATCATGCGTTTGGCCCCAGTGCCGATTCGCTATGCCAACCTGTTGCATGATGACGTTTACGAACTAGCGAGGCTGGCTGTCGAGTCGAGCCTTCCAACACACGCAAGTCCTCAATGCCTCTCGGCCTGTCGGTACTTCGTCGTTGTTCTGGCAGGTTTGATCAATGGACACGACCGGGATGAAGTGTTGGCGTTGGACTGGTCGCCAATCGTCGAGATACAGAGATCTGAACCATTCCATCCGGCGATTGCTGAAGTCGCGTCCGGGAGCTTTCGGCAGAAGCAGCCTCCAGAGATCCAAGGATCTGGTTACGTGGTGCGTAACCTGGAAGCAGCTCTTTGGGCGTTCCACAATTCGAAGGACTTTGAAGAAGCTGTCTTGCGAGCCGTGAATCTTGGCGACGATGCTGACACAACAGGAGCTGTCTGCGGTCAACTCGCCGGTGCCTGCTGGGGCGAGTCAGGGATTCCCGAGAAGTGGCGGAAAGAACTTGCTCGCATGGATATGATTGAGAACGCCTTACAGAACGTGCGAAAGCCATGACGC
>JASLRF010000496.1 GCA_030744095.1 Pirellulaceae bacterium
TACCAGGGTTGTCATTGTCTGGTAAAGGCCCAACAACCTCAGCCCCAGCACGCCGCCCACCGCGCCGAGCGGCACGCTCATGATAATCACGATCGGAAACAGCCACGATTCGAACAGCGCGGCCATCAGCAAGTAGGTGACCAACAACGCCAGCAGCATGACCCAACGAAAGGAGAGCCATGTTTGCCGCAGTTTGTCCGCCGTGCCGCTCAGCGTAATCGTGTATTCGACACCCAGGCGTCCGCCTTGGCGGAGCGGAAGAAGCACCTTTTGTTCGATCAATTCGATGGCGGACTCGAGCGGCACATCCGGCGGTGGTGTGACTTGGATCGTGATCGCTCGCTGGCGTTCACGGTGGTTCACCTGTTCCGGGCCGCTGCTGATCCGCACGGTGGCCAATGATGCCAACGGCACCAGCGCGCCCGATGGAGTGGCCATCGGCAACCCTTCCAGGTCCTGAGTTTGCGCGGCGTAGTTGTCTGACCCCATGGTCGTGAGGTCGATCTTGTCGTTACCAATTGACCCCATGATCGTGAGGTCGATCTTGTCGTTACCAATGTAGTAGTCGGTCGCATAAGCGCCGTCGATCAGGGCGTCGACGCTATATCCCAAATCACTGGCAGTGACTTGCATTTCGTTGGCTTGGACAATTCGAGGCTCGACATGAACTTCGGGGCTAGACAAGTCAAGACTGGGAATCGGACGTGCTTGGGCCGGCGGTCCTTCGCGACCTTCTTCCCGCCATTGTAAGCCGTTGGAAGTGCTGTCCTTTGGGATGATCGTTTCGAGGATCTCGCCGCCGAACTCGACCAACTGTTCAAGCTCTGGTCCGGTGATTTCGATATCGATGGTGCGCCCCGCGGTCAAGCCGCGTTCGAACAAGCTCGACTGACTGGCGACGATAATCGTTCCCGGCAGTTTGGAGCTGAGGCCAAACATCAGCGGCACTAATTCGCCTGCCCGGAGCGGATCAGCGGCTCGCAAGCCAACGAAGACCGTGCGGCCTCGAGCTACGTAGAAGAAATCACCGATCACAGGGAACGGTAAGTCGTCTGCCTCCGCGTCCGTCGGGTCGATATCCCAATAGGGTCGCAGCTCCTCTTCAACAGTTTGCCCGATAAACTTCAACTCATCGAGGTTGTAGCCTGGCGGGGGCATGATCAGCCCGAACACCAGATTACGGTTGCCCGTCGGAAGGTATTCGACTTTGGGCCAGAACAGGTAACTTGTGACGACAGCTCCGCCGATCAGCAATAGCACCAGGGCCAACCGCCGCCAGAGCCCGACCTGGATCCAGCGGTTGATTCCGATGACCCAATTGACAAACCAGTTTCCAATTCCGTCGTTCTCTTCCGTTGGAGTTGGGTGTTGGCGCGAAGACGATCCTTGTTCGTCTTTGAAGAGGCGCGCGGCGGCGGTCGGGATGACGGTGACACTGACCAGCAAAGAAAGTCCCACGGCCGCGCTGATCGCCAACGCGATATCTCGGAACAGTTGCCCAGCTTCTTCCTGAATGAACAACACGGGTAGAAATACCGCCAGCGTTGTCAAGGTCGATGCCACGACAGCGCCCCACACTTCTCTGGTGCCGGCGACGGCCGCGGCGAAAGGTGGTCTTCCGGTCTGGTAATGGCGGAAGATGTTTTCCAACACCACCACAGCGTTGTCCACCAGCATACCGACGGCAAACGCCAGACCGGCCAGACTGATGACGTTTAGCGAGCGGCCCAGGCTATGCAGTACCAAAAATGTCCCAATGATGCTGGTGGGGATCGCCAGACCGATCACCAATGTCGAACGGCCGCTGCGGAGGAACACCAAGAGTACAATGACAGTCAAGATCCCGCCAATCAGAATGTTCTGGTTGACCAGGCCAACTGCGGAATAGATGTACTCAGTCTCGTCGTAGACTTGTGTCAGCACGAGGTTGCGGTCTTTCAGAATTGACCTGTTCAGTCTGTCCTTGGTGTTGCGCAGACCACGCATCACTTCCAATACGTTGGCCCCGGTTTCGCGTTGCGCGTTGACAGCAATGTTTTCCGTCCCAAATCGTCTCACGAAGCCGTCCGGTTTCTTGTGGCCCAGGCGAACCTCCGCAACATCACGAATACGCACTGGCGCACCGTTGTTGACCTGCAGCACCATTTCTTCGACTTGCTCGGTGGAACGAAACCGCCCTAGGGTGCGAACCACATAACGACGCTTCCCTTCCCAGAAGTCGCCCGCGGACGTGTCGATGTTTTCGGCGCGGAGGACGCGTCGAACATCGGGAATGGTCAGTTGTCGTAAAGCCAATTTTTTTGGATCCACGATGACTTGCATTTCTGGGTCTTGCCCGCCGAACACGTTCGAATTCGAAACGCCTGGTACACGTTCGAACTGAGATTCAATGTAGTCCTCGGTGAACTTGCGGAGGGTCGGGATTCCGCCAGGGATCGAAGGCGGAAGAAGTTCGGCAAGGTTTGGGTACTGCTTGGCCAGACGTCGCAATCGTAATTCAGCCAATCCGGGATTGACTGCGTCCAGCACGGTTTGTACCTCGCTGGCGATGTCGGGGTGCTCGTCACGGTATTGCTCGATCACTTCGCGATCAGGCATCCGGGCGCTGAGAATAAACCAGGCAATTGGTCGATCAGCAGAATCCGCTGTGCTGATCACCGGTTCGTCCGCATCCTCGGGGTATTCAGGCACCTGTTGGAGACGGCTGTTGACCTTCAGCAACGCTTTTTCCATGTTCGTTCCAACATTGAATTCCAGCGTGATTTGTCCACTGGAATCCATGCATTCGGAGGTCATCTTGGTGACACCTTCGACGCTCTGTAGCTGCTCTTCCTGTTCCTGGATGATCTCGCGTTCGATCTCTTTGGGACTCGCCCCCGGCCACCGCGTTTGAATGGAAATCGTGGGGATCTGGACTTCCGGCGTCAATTGCATCGGCATCCGCAAGAGCGCGATCAGGCCGAACAGTGCCACAATCAGTACGCCGACTGAGACCTTCACAGGGTTGCGGACAAAGGCTTCGATGGGATGCACGATGCAGGCCTGACGTTTGGGTTCTCTTGAACCGCCGAGATAGGGACAACCAGCGAACGGTCTGTCACCCCAGCGACTTTCTTACTTGGTCATGGTGTTGCGGTTCGCTCAAACTCGACGATCTCGACCGGCTGTTTGTCACGCAAACGTTCATTGCCACGCGTCACAACGGATTGCCCTTCACGAAGCGAATCGGTCGGGTCTATAACTTGAATTGACGATCTAATCTCGACTCCAAGACTAACCGTCACCACGCGCGCGACGGATTGCTTCGTGTCAGGGTCGGTTTCAATGACCACGATGCTAGCCGACTTTCCGTCTAGGACCAAAGCGTCCTTGGGTACCGTCAGCACACTCTGTTTCTGTCCGACTCTGATCGTTACATGTGCCAGCATTCCGGCCTTCATCAGGTGTTCGCCGTTTTCTGGTGGGTTGGCCAAGCGGATAATCACCGGAAACGTCCTCGACCGCCGGTCGGCTAATGGGACGATCCGTGTGATCTTTCCGCCGATCTCGGCTTCCGCCGTAGATTCCAACCGCACCTCGGTGTCGTCGCCGATGTGCACATTGGTGATATAGGTCTCCGGCACGGCAAGTCGGATCTCGATCGGATCAAGTTGCACGATCTCGGCCACCGGGTCGCCGCGTGAAACCCAAGCACCGACTTCCGTGTGTTTGACCGTCACATAACCGTTGAACGGAGCACGGATGGTGTATTTCTTTCGCATGTCCTCCAGGCGATTGACTGCTTCCGAGGCTGACTGCATCCTTGCCCGCGTTTGCTCGACCACTTCCCGTCGCGGACCTTTGACTGCCAATTCGTATCCGGCCTGCGCTTCAATCTGTCTTTGTTCAGCGGCCAGGAACAATGATTGCGCTTCCTCGAACTCTTCTTGCGACGAAGTACTTGTGGCGCGCAACGCCTTAACACGTTCATATCGAGTGCTGGCAAATTTCATTACCGCGATGGCGGCTTTCAGTCGCGCTTCGGCTTGTGCGATTTCTTCCGGCCTGGACCCAGCTTCGGCTTCGGCAAGTTCCTGTTCACGTAATGCCAGCTCGGCTCGAGCTGCGGCTATTTCGATGGTGATTGTGCCGGTTCGCAGCTGTGCGATGGGTTGTCCAATGCTGGGGGTTGCGTCATCGCCGAGTTGGATGGCGACGGCGTCGCCATCTTCGACGAACACGTCGGTGACGCGTCCATCAACCGCGCTACCAACGACGCTTTGTCGGGAAGGTGCCACCGTCCCCACAAAAGACTGACGGGGCCAAACGATCTTCTTGGTGATGGGGCTCACTGCGACGGCCGTATCACCTTGTGCCCACACCTCGCCAACCAGGCAAGAAAGCGACACAATGACACAGAGTTGAATCTTCATTGCGATTTGCCTCAGTAACGAGCATTGACATTTAGCCAAAATCCACAAGATTACGCACTCCACAATAGATCCGCCCGTTCCGAGGGTCAACCAGCGGGCCAGGGTCATCGCCCAGGAACTACGCGCGAGCATGAACGAGACCATTCAAGGCCACCTGTACGATTTCCCTCGCTATTACGATTTGGTTTTTGGGTCAGATTGGAAGGCCGAGCTAGATTTTCTCCAAGTGTGTTTTGAGAAACATGCCAGCCGCCGTGTGCAGACTGTGTTCGAGCCTGCGTGTGGTACCGGGCGGCTCATGTTTCGATTGGCCAAGGCGGGATACGACGTCTCTGGGCTCGACCTGAACGAACGGGCCGTCGATTATTGCAACAAGCGGCTCGTGCGGCACGGATTTCGTCCCACGGCGTTCGTGGCCGATATGTCCGAATTCCAGTTGCCACGACGCGTGGATGCCGCATTCAACATGATCAACAGCTTTCGTCATTTGCTTGATCGGGAAAGTGCGCATGCGCACTTGCACTGTATCGCCGACTGTCTGAATCCAGGGGGACTGTATCTGTTGGGGTTGCATCTGACGCCGACCACGACCGATCCAATCGACGAAGAGTCTTGGTCGGCCCAACGGGGGAGCTTGTGTGTCAATTCGCGTCTGTGGTCAACCGCGCGCGACCTGGAAGCACGCGAAGAACGCTGCCGCATGACTTTCGATGTGTACACACCGACGCGGGGTTTTCGGATCGAAGATACGGTGATCTTTCGCACTTACACCCATCGCCAGCTGTTGGACCTGGTGCAGAAGATCGAAGGTCTGGAAATGGTGGCGGCGTACGACTTCGCGTATGATGTCGAATCACCGCTGAAAATTGACAATTCGACCGAGGATATTGTCTTCGTGTTGCGCAAAAAGTGAGGTTTTTCTCGATGAGCGCTGCATGTCTGGACTGGTAGCTTCTAATTGCTATTTGTAATTTGTGTTGAGGTTGATTAACTAACGTCTGAAGTTTGGCGGACTTGCAACTCAGCTCTCGCCTGTGGTAGGCAGCACGTCATGAAACTTGATGAAGCAGTGGCAATTGACGAGGGCGTCCGGCAGTACGTGCAGTGGGCGTTGGAGACGCTAAAGGTCTCGGTAGCATCATCGGATCGTGACGAATTGACGTTTGACATTCCCGACCGCCACAGGGCCTTCTTTCGCGGCGCGAAAATCGCGCAGCTGGTCTATGGCGGCTGTCCGAGGCCTTCGGAAAACTCTCCACCGGTGCAAGTTGCCGACAAGGATCAGGCTCACCCAAACGATACGACGCTGGTTCCGGTTGATGGTCAATTCCTGGCCTGGTTGATGGAGCAGCTGAGCTGCGCCGACAGCGTGCCGTACGCGGTTTCCACTGCGCCAGCCCTTCGCGTGCACGAAATATCGGCTCGATTATTCAAAGCCTATGCGGTGGATGGCGGCACGTTGCACTTGAGTGGTTGTACTTTGGAAGACCGGCCGTTGTTGCGGCAAACGTGGTTGGTTTCCGGCGACTCCAATCAGCCTCGGCTCGTCCACCGTTTCACGGACTCACAGGGCGTCATCTTGGAGAAAGTCGAGGTCGTGGCATTGGGTTTGACTTCGTACCAGCCGCCGGCGGGTTCACTGCCGCTTCTCGTGAAAGATGATGTACGGGCCTGGTGTGCAGTGGCCCAAGAACAGTTGGCGGCGACGGGCGACGCGATTCCGGATCGTGCCGCCGTTCTGGCTTCGGTGTTCTGGTGCCAGTATGCCGCCGGCAAGATTGAATTTGTGATCGACGATGTCTCAGCAGAGGTCGCGTTCTCTGGTTGGGCAAGGCAGCTTGTGGCTGGGCTGGTCGATCCACCGGCGTTTCAGTGTCCAGTCACCGGGATTCAGTCGCACGCGATCGCCGCAACGGACGACGGTCGGATTGCCGCGCGAGAAGCGATCCAGGTTTGCGCAATGAGCGGTCGCCGAGTCTTAATCAGCGAACTCAAAGCGTGCGAGCAGACCGGTCAAGACGTGCTGCCAGAGTATCTGGTGACGTGTCCAGTTAGCGGTCAGCAGATCCTGGGTTCGGCGTTGGAGCTTTGTAGCACCTGCCAGCAACCTGTCAGTCCCGCTTGCTTGGAGAAGGGAATCTGCGAGGCCTGCCGAACGATGATTCCGATTCGAAAGGACGATCCTCGCATGGCTCGCGTGTTGGGCGAATAT
>JASLRF010000497.1 GCA_030744095.1 Pirellulaceae bacterium
CGTACATGGGCGCATCTGCATCGACGGGCGAGGATTCAACGCCACACACGTTTAAGGCGCTTCCGCGCGGAGCGTTGGCATTTTATCTTCCCAAGACGAACCTCGAAGCGTTGGCGACGGACGGGAGCACACTCGTCCGCGTCGACCTGGAGACATCCAAGGTGATCGCCATCCGAAGGTTCCCAGGTGGCGGAGCGCAAGCGGCGGCATTCTCCAGCGATGGCAACAAGCTGGCCGTCACCGACGGCTACAAGATTCAAGTCTGGGATACGGCAACCGGGATCTCTCTCGGCACGCTCGACGGAGATCACGAGATGCAATGGTCCGTGGCGTTTCTTCCAGACGGCAACCGGCTTATTTCAGGTGGCCGCGGCTTTGCCACGCTGTGGGATTTGGAGCAAGGCAAGGCTGAGTGTCGCTTCGACTTGGGCGGCATCTTGTACATCCAGACCTTTGCGATCTCGCCCGATGCATCCTTGTTGGCGGCCATTCCTGCGTCGGCTGGTCAGACCCTCACCGTGTTGCGAATCCCGCAGTAGGGCTGCGGCTGCTGAGTTCACGTCAACGGCACTGCGACCGCTACTGGGCAGCCTTTCCGTCAGCCGGCAGTGGCACGATGCAAGCCATTTGCACCGGCGTTTTTCTTGCCAAGCCAGCGTCCCCGTCGTCGAATCGTTGCGTTCGTTGTAGGATGGCGCAACTCCAACGCTCGAAAGGCCTCGTTCATGATACCCATCATCGCGTTACTGTTCACCATCGCCCTATCGCTGCTTGTCATGCGCGTCGGGACGTTGGCTCTGATGCTGACCGGGGTATCGCGCGAAATGGCTCGCTTCCAGTCACGTTCAGCGTTTACCGGAGTTGGCTATACGACTGAGGAGTCCGAGTCGATTACGACGCATCCGGTCCGGCGGCAGATTGTGATGGTGCTGATGCTGTTGGGGAACATCGGTATCGCGGCCGGAGTGGCCACGATGATGGTATCGCTGATGAGCACGACGCAATCTGAGAACCGGTGGTGGAACATCGGCTTGCTCACAGTCGGTCTGCTGGGATTGTGGCTTTTCTCTGCCAGCCGCTGGTTGGAAAGTCGGCTGAATCGCCTGATCACATTCGGCTTGACAAACTGGAGCCGCCTGGAAGTGCGAGACTACGTTGCACTTCTCCAACTCCGCGACGGTTATGCCGTGACGGAGTTGCAGGTCGAGGCGCAAGATTGGTTGGCCGACAAGACTCTGATCGAACTGAAACTGCCAACCGAAGGTCTGCTCGTGCTCGGAATCCAGTGCGCCAGCGGCGGCTACATTGGCGCACCCACAGCCAGCACACGAATCAGCGTCGGTGACACGATCGTGCTATACGGTCCAATCCATCGTGTCGAAGAACTCGACCAACGCTGCCAAGGACGCCAAGGTGACGCTGCCCACCAAGAGGCGGTCAACAAGCACGAAGAGACGTTGGAAGAACAGGAGGAAATGGCAGTTAAGGATGCGTAGGTAGCAGTTTCACGCCCACTTCGCCCCACGAGGACGCTCGCCCCTCGTCTTGCTTTACGCTAACCTACAATAATCCACACGATGAGCCCACATACATTAGTAACCGAAGGAGTCTACGAATGGACCTCAACAAGAAATGGGAGTGTCTTTGCGAAGCTGCCCGAACCGCCGAGAGTTCCTGGTCAGAATTCTATCCACCGTTGGCTGAGGGGATCCACAAAGACGCTGAGGGATTCTGCAATCAGCCAGGCCCGACCGACGAGACTGAATATTGGAAACGTGGTGTGGCGTTAAGTGAAATGACCTGGGGGTGGTCAAGTGCGGGCAGCAATGCCCGAAAACAAGCGATGACCGACGCGTAAGCAGCCGGTCACGCGCGGGAGCAGTGATGGCATTTAGTCTGCGCAATGGTACACCGCGATTGTTCCACGGACACGGTCCAATCCAATCAGCTTCCTCTGGCGGGGCACTGTTGTGGCAAGGTCTCCCGACCGTGCCATGGTGGCGAATCAAGACTCACCGACTATCCATCAAAAAGGTGTCAGGAACCGTCGTCGGAGCGGCCCGCAGGATTCAGAAAGTTCAGCTTCAGCCTGGGACACAACCTTGATCAAGAGTTTCATCAGGATCAGGCAACACCGGAACAGGATGTTTCGGGCTGCCCCAAGACCAGTTCCTTTTGTGTTGCCATTGCTGCTGGCTGGTTTCTTGTTGACAACGCCGCTCGCGGCAGATGCTAATCGGCCGCCGAACTTCGTCTTGATTCTGGTCGACAATCTCGGTTATGGCGACGTGGGGTGTTTTGGTTCGACGAAACATCGCACGCCAAACATCGACCGGCTGGCGAGCGAAGGGGCTCGGCTGACGAGTTTCTACAGTGCGGCACCGGTCTGTACGCCGTCTCGCGCGAGCTTTCTGACCGGCTGTTATCCGCGTCGCGTGGGGCTGCACGTCGATTACAACGGAACGCAGGTGCTGATGGCGGTCTCATCGCGTGGTTTGAATCCAGATGAGCATACAATCGCCGAACTGCTGAAGGATCGTGGGTACGCTACAGCCTGTTTCGGCAAATGGCATTTGGGTGACCAGCCGCCGTTTCTGCCGCGTCGGCACGGATTCGACGAGTTCTTTGGGCTTCCCTACAGTGAAGACATGGGTGAACGTCTTGCAACCGAGTACCGAGTCGGCGTGCCACCGCTGCCGCTGCTCGAAGGCGAAACTGTGATCGAAGCTCCAGCCGATCCGAGTCATTTGACCCGTCGGTTTACCGAACGGGCCGTTGAGTTCATCGCGAAGAATAGAGACCGGCCTTTCTTTCTCTATCTGCCGCACACGATGCCGGGCAGCACGCGTGAGTCGTTTGCCAGTGAGCGGTTTAAGGGCAAGTCTGCCAACGGCACTTACGGCGACGCCGTCGAGGAACTCGACTGGTCGACGGGCGAGATCCTGACAGCGCTGAAGGAGAATGGAATCGACAACCAGACGCTCGTGGTCTGGACGTCCGACAACGGACCGTCGCTCCGCAGGAACATCGCGCACGGCAGTGTCGGGCCTTTGCTGGGGTGGGGATACTCCACCGATGAAGGCGGTATGCGGATGCCGTTTGTTGCTCGCTGGCCGGGTCTGATTCCGGCAGGAACGGAATCAGACGAGTTGACCACGGCGATGGATCTGCTTCCAACATTGTTGAATCTGGCTGGCGGCGAAGTGCCTTCGGATCGTGTGATCGATGGCTACGATATCTGGCCGCTGCTGCAGGGTGAGGCGAGCGCGAAGTCGCCCTACGAAGCATTTTACTTCTATTTCCTCGGTCAGTTGCAGGCGGTCCGGTCCGGCAAGTGGAAGCTGTATTTGCCGCTGGCAGAAAAATGGGATCGTCGCCGTTGGCGCAATGTCCGCTGCGATCCAGCCGAATTGAAACTGGTTGATCTCGATGCGGACATCGGCGAGGATCGCAATCTGGCCGGAGCGAATCCAGCAGTGGTCAAGCGACTGATGACGTACGCAGAACAGGCTCGTGAAGAACTGGGCGACATTGGTAAGACTGGAACAGGCCAGCGTCCGGCCGGGCATTATCCGGATCCTCGACCCTTATGGCTCAATCGCGTCAAGCACGTACCGGAGTAACGAGAATGAGATTCTTGCTGAAGATGCAGGTTGCTTTGTTGGCCATGACATTTGGTCTCTGGTCAGGGGCCGCACTGGGCGACGGTCTTCGAGTCGGTGCGGCGAAGGTGAATCTCGAGGCCGATGATTCGATGGTCATCGCGGGCGGAATTCTGCCGCGCCACGTCAAAGGCCAGGAAGGACAGCTGCGAGTTGTCGCCGTGGTGATCGAGAGACCATCCGTTGCGAAAGTCGCCATCGTCCAGTGCGATGTGCTGTTCGTTACGCGAAGGATGCTCGATTCAGTCGTCGCCGAAATTGAAAAGACGACTGGAATCCCCACCGAGCATCTCCTGATCAACGCCACTCACACGCATCATGCCCCCAGCACAGCCGTCGTTCATGGTTATGGACGGAATGAACTTTTCTGCGAGCGAGTGCAGCGGGCAGTTGTGACGGCGGTTCAGGATGCGAACAAAGGACTCGCTGGCGGCGATGCCACATTCTCGTTTCATCTCGGCAGAGAGGACACGGTTGGGGCCAACAGTCGGTTGCTGATGTCGGACGGCAAGATTCGCTGGATTGGATCAACGCGCGGCGCCGTCCGTCCGACGGGGCCGTTTGATCCGCAACTCCCCGTACTCGCGTTCCACGGTCCCGATCGGAAACTGCGGGCACTGATCTACAACCACTCCACGCATACGATTGGAACACGTCGCGGCAATGTCCGTTCACCCAGTTTCTACGGACTGGCTGCCCAAGAGCTGGAACAGGAACTCGGTGGGGTGGTTTCGTTTCTGGAAGGAGCTTCGGGATCGACGCATAACATCAACCGCGTGCCGACCGGCGAGGCGGTGAATCGTTTCAAGGCAGTCATTAATGATGCGTTGACGAAAGCCGAGCCGCGACCCGTGAACCGCCTGGTAGCGATCAAACGCCGTTTTACATTCAACGTGCGGTCCTTCGACGAAGCGCTGGAAGACGAGAAAGTCGTCTCGTATTGCCGCAAGTACTCTGGAGCAGGGGCCGAGTCGGTCATCGCAGTCTTTCGTGACATGCGCAAGAAGTTGAGGCCACAGCAGGGGCAACAGCGCGAAACGTGGCTGCAGGCGATGGTTATCGGCGACGTGGCGCTCGTCGGTGTGCCAGCCGAGTACTTCACCGTTTTGGGTGTCAATATCAAGCAGCGTTCACCGTACAAGCACACCTACATCGCAGAGCTGGCCAATGACTGGATCGGCTATCTGCCTGATCGCGAAGCACACACGCTGGGCGGATATCAGACGTGGACTGGACTGCATTCGTTCGCCGAAGTCGGCACCGGCGAGCGAATCGTCGACGAGGTTTTGAGTATGCTACAGGAGTTGAAGGACGAATGAAGTGGTTTCACTTTGAACGTAGCTAGTACGCTAATTCTAAGCGTTGACACACCACTATGCGCTCTCCGGCAGAAAGGTGGGCATGACGACGCCAGCAGGATTCTGGGCCGACCCATAGCTCTGCGCAACGTGCATCTCACAGTTTCGAGCGCCCCAATCGTAGAGCTGTCTCACAAGATCTCCGCACGAAACGGGGACCAAGAGAACGGGACAGCGACCTTGCTGGTGGCTCAGCTGGTCGTAGAACAATGCGGCCGCTTGGTCCTGCGTGCTAGCGACGCCCGGACCGATCATATTCAACGCGTTGGAACCGCAAGAAACAAGAAAGCCATCGATTCCCCGAGAGGATTCGACAATCGATACTCGCCACAAGTTGTCATCATTGCGAATAAAGTAGCGGTAATCGCTGATCCGTGAGATTCCAGAGATTCTTCGTTC
>JASLRF010000498.1 GCA_030744095.1 Pirellulaceae bacterium
TTGGCCATTTGCTCGAATCGAGTGTGATATGCCGGTTCCTTCTGTGAAAGCTGTTGCAGGTGGCCTCTCGCAGTGGCCAAAAGCTTTCCACCTACCTTAAGCTCACCGGCTCGAATGAGCTGCCCCAACTTCGTGGACAACACCGCCAATTCAGGAAGAGTGGATTCAGCGCTCATCGTTTACATCCTCCCATCGACAACCATTAGGCGCGCTCGATTGTGGCTAAACCGCGATGAGTAGTCAAGAAAATTCAGGAAAAGGAAGAACGCCCTCGAATGACGTGCGTTGACGCTCGCGATTCTTCAGCGCACTGGAACCGCGCCTTGGGCGAGACAATGCAGACCACCGCAGCATCTTCGTTGGCGGATTTGAACCGTGTCATCCAACCACGTAATTGGCACAACCGTGCTGACCGACAGCGCCTGCCACGCCAAATGTAGATTCGCAGACATCGCTCGTTCCAAGTACCGAGGGTGGGTCACGAGCCAAAACCAGGGAAAACTTCAACAAAACGGCAGAACCCGCATCCACATTCGACGATTCGTCGGACCGTCGTCGCCCGTAGGCACCCTGGGAAGAAGCCCGCTGGCGAACTAGGATAAATGAGATCTTGATCACGCAATCCCGTCTCTTAAGCTGCCATGAGTATTCCACGTGTCGCCGTTGTCGGTCGCCCCAACGTGGGCAAGTCCAGCGTTTTTAACTGGCTCGCCGGCCGTCGCATTTCGATCGTCGATGATGTGGCTGGCGTCACGCGCGACCGAGTGACCCATCTGATTGAGGAGGGCGACCGGTTCTTTGAGCTCGTCGACACCGGCGGTGTCGGTATCAACGATGTTGACGACTTGGGTACCGAGATTGAAGACCAGATCGCTATCGCCCTTGAAGCTGCCGACGTTCTCCTGTTCGTCGTTGACACGCGGGCCGGACTGTTGCCACTAGATGAAGAAGTTGCCAAGCGTTTGCGTTACATCGACAAACCGATCATCTGCGTGGCGAACAAGACCGACGATCCGTCGCTTGATCCCCAAGCCTACGAATTCTACAAACTGGGCCGTGGCAAGCTGATTCGCGTCAGTGCGATGCAGAACCGAAATCGGCAGGAATTGATCGATTTGATCGTCGATCGACTGCCCTCGCCAGAAGCAGGCGATGCGGCAGAGGCCGAAGAACCTACGATGAAGGTGGCCATTGTTGGTCGGCGGAACACGGGGAAGAGCACGTTCGTCAATACGCTCGCGCAAGCAGAACGCATGATTGTCAGCGAGGTTGCGGGCACCACGCGCGATAGTGTGGATGTGCGATTCAAGCTGGACAATAAAGAGTTCTTGGCGATCGACACGCCGGGCCTGCGCCGCAACAAGAGCGTGAAAACGGATGTCGAATATTACGGTGTGCACCGAGCACAGCGCAGTATTCGTCGCGCCGATGTGGTGCTGATGTTCTTCGACTGCTCAGAGCGGATCAGCAAAGTCGACAAGCAGCTGATCCAGTACATCGCAGAAAACTACAAGCCGTGCATTTTTGTCGTCAACAAATGGGACAAGATGCACGGCAAGATGCCGACCGAAAAATGGGTCAACTATCTGCGTGACACGTTCAAGACGATGTGGCACACGCCGATCGCCTTTGTTACCGGCGAGACTGGCAAGAACTTGAAAGCCCTGATCAACCATGCGCAGATGTTATTCAAGCAGTCGCGTCAACGAGTGACAACGGGTGAGTTGAATCGCTTGGTCGGCCGGGCGATCGACCATTTTGAGCCTCCGATGCACCAGGGAAAACGGCCTCGCATCTATTATGCGACACAGGTCAGTATGCAGCCGCCCACCATCGTGCTGGTCTGTAACAACCCCACTGGATTTACACAGCCGTATCGGCGCTACCTGCTGGGTGTGTTTCGCGATCAGTTGAGTTTTGGCGAAGTCCCCATCAAGTTGTACTTGCACCGTCGGCGACGCGACGACCCACGCGACGAAGTTGGCACCAAGGCTTCGGTCACGGACGAGGCCACTAGTGAACCGAAGTAGGCGACGTTTCTCAATCCGACGTTCGCCATAGCCACTTCAATGATTCCGGAAGGATGGCGCCGCCGTGCTTGCCGTTATGGCCTTCAGTTCCCATCACAAACTCGTAGTCGTATTTGGAGAACTTGAGCGCAGCGGCCATTTGGCGATTTGCCAGAGGCCAATGTCCATGCAAGTTGTCGAGGTCGTTTTCCCCTCCCTGCAGAAACGCACGAATGGGCTTGCGCTCCGTTTTGCGAATCAAAGCGGGATAGACGTGCCCACCACGGATATTGGTAAAGCTACCGACATGGCTGAGCACTTTGCGGAAGGCGTCGGGGCGCTGCCAGGCCACCGTCCATGCACAAATGCCGCCGCTGCTGATGCCGCCAATCGCCCGGCATTCTGGATCGTCCGTCAAGTTATAGTCCTTGCCCACAGCGGGCAGAATCTCTTCGAGCAAGAATCGAGCATAGAGGTCACTCAGTGAATCATATTCAAAACTACGATTGCGGCGAGGTTCTGCCTGGTTGTCACTGGCAGGTATGACACCGGGGTTGATAAAAATCCCAATCGTTACCGGCATCGCTTTCTGGTGAATCAGGTTGTCGAAGACGACTGTTGTACGGAACTGCCCTTTTTCGTTGACGTAATTGCGACCGTCTTGGAACACCATCACGCAGGCCGGTCTTGTCGCGTCATACTGTTGCGGGACGTAAACC
>JASLRF010000499.1 GCA_030744095.1 Pirellulaceae bacterium
CGTGATCGCCGTAGCGTTCTCGTTGTTCCTCGTGACGATTGGGTTTATTCCGGGTGGGATCACACCTTGGAGCATCTTTCCTAAACTGGACAGTAACTGGATTCAAGCGAAAGTCACCTTTCCCGACGGCACACCGACGGCACAGACCGACGCCGCAACAGTGCGACTTGAAAAAGCCCTGGCAGAGGTCAATCGAGAGCCGACCCGACAAGGCGCACCCCTGGTCAGCCTGATTCACCGGAGTGTCGGCGAGGTGGTTGCTCCCGGCGCGCTGGGGCCGGACTCTCTCACGTCGGGCAGCCATGTGGGAATGGTTTTTGTCGAATTGACCGACACGTCGCAACGATCGCTCAAGAGCGAAGAGATCTTGTCCAAGTGGCGGAATGCGACGGGAGAGATTTCGGGAGTTGATAGCTTGACGTTTGGAACTCCTGAAATGGGACCAGGCGGCACTGCAGTGGAATTCAAGTTGCTGGCACCAGCGGAAGAAATGGCTGATCTGGAATCAGCCATCGAGGAATGCAAGGCCGAGCTGGCGCGTGCCGACAAGTACCCCGGCGTTGTGGATATCGTCGATGACTCACGGCCCGGAAAATGGGAGTACCAATTCAATATCAAGGAGACCGCAAAGTCTATGGGTATTTCCGCCATGGACCTGGCGGAGACCGTTCGCGCATCCTTCTACGGTGCCGAAGTGATGCGGCTGCAACGTGGCCGTCACGAAGTCAAGTTGATGGTGCGTTACCCCGAGCGCGACAGAAAGTCACTGGCGGCGTTGGACGAAATTCGAATTCGGACGGACAACGGCAATGAACGTCCCATCACAGAATTCGCTAAGGTCAGGGTCGAGCGTGGCTACAGCGAAATCAATCGTGTCGATCAGCTGCGGTCCATCACGATCACCGCCGACATCATTGAAGGACAGGGGAACGCGCGTGAAACGGTTAAGAAGCTAAAAGTCGCGTTAATGGGGCAACCCAAGCCAACGCGTTTCGAGAAGCTACTGTCTGTTCCGTTCTTCGGCCCGCCTGAGGTCGAACGCGAGCTGGGACTACTAGCGAAGTATCCCGACGTGCGGATCCGTTGGGAAGGTCAGCAAGAACAGTCCAATGAGTCGATGGCTAGTCTCGGCATCGGATTTATGGTCGCCACGTTTGCCATGTTCGCACTCCTGACGCTGGTATTTCGCTCTTACGTGCAACCGTTGATCATTCTCTGCACGATTCCCTTTGGTCTGACCGGTGCGATTCTGGGCCACTCGGTGATGGGGCTCCCATTGACCATGTTCAGCCTGTTTGGGTTGGTTGCGTTGACGGGCGTCGTGGTCAATGACTCGATTGTCTTGATTGACTTTATCAATAAGCGCCTGGCAGCCGGAGACGACTTGCAGACCGCGATCATCGCCGGTGGTTCGCGGCGTTTTCGCCCCGTTGTGTTGACATCTTTGACGACGATCGCCGGCCTCACACCGATTCTGCTGGAAAAGTCGTTCCAGGCCCAAGTCTTGATTCCGATGGCCAACAGCCTCTGTTTTGGCCTCGCCTTGGCGACCGTCTTGGTCCTGGTCCTAGTGCCCGCATTCTTTTGGTTATATGGCCGACTGGCCCTGGGATTTCCTGCCAGCATCGACGGCCCCGAGGCTTTGGCCATTACAGAACCGGCGGTTGCTGACGAGCAGTTCGTCAACCAAGCGGAATTGGACTCCGAAGTTGCGGTTCGTTAGCGCCCCGCTTGATCCTCTTACCTGCTTGTCTGCTTTGATACGCGTTTCTTGCTACGGGACACGGCAGAGTCTGCATTCGGCACATTCACTTGCGGCAACCATTTTGCCAACTCACTTCGAACCTTCCCCAAGTCTTCGCGCGTCGCCAGGTTCGTCCATTCCTGCGGGTCATTCGCATGATCATACAACTCCTCCGATCCGTTCGCATAGCGGATGTATCGCCAACGTTCCGACCGGACTGAATGATTATTGCGGCCGTGGGTTGTCAGCACGGGTCGATCCCAGTCGGCCTGAGGGTTCCGAAGCAACACACGGAGCGACCTTCCCTCCAAATGGTCGCCGATTGGCAAGTCGCAAAGATCGGCGAGTGTCGGATAAAGGTCCATCAGGGACACGGTCCTGTCACAGACACTCGGCTTCGAGACGCCAGACGCGGAGATCATTAACGGCACGCGAGCGGCCTCGTCCCACAGGGCGAATTTTCGCCAGTGCGATTTCTCACCCAAGTGCCAGCCATGATCGCCCCATAAGACAACAATCGTATTGTCGGACATCGGCCCATTGTCTAGAGCGGCAAGCAGCCGGCCCACTTGGGCATCGGCAAACGCGATGCTGGCCAGGTAACCCTGCACCGCGCGACGCCAGTTGTCTGACTCGATCACCTTGCGATGGTCACCGGTCGGTTTCGCCATCCTGATGCCAGCCGCCGGAACGTCCTTCAAGTCGTCTTCGCGGAATTGAGGCAGCGTGATCTCCTCGAGCGGAAATTGGTCGAAGTACTTTTGCGGTACGTACCACGGCAAGTGTGGCCGGAAAATGCCACACGCTATAAACGTCGGCTGCGAAGGTTTTCGACCTAGTGCGCCAATCGCCCAGTCCACTACGCGATGATCGTCCATTGTCCGGTCCGCGACGTTGAGCGGTCCCCAATCGAAATGCGCCGTGTTGGCGATGCCGTTGAGAGGACGATTAGGTGGAACCGGATCGCCAGCCTTCTTGAAGTAGAACTGCCACGACGCGTCGTCGGGGTATCTGCCATGGAAGATCTTCCCGCCACCAATCGACCGATAGCCATGCGCCGAGAAATGCTGTGGCAACGTGACCGCCTTCGGCAACGCCGGTCGCCATGGATGACTGTTCAAATAGACGCCGGATGTTGAAGGCCGGATTCCCGTTAGCAATGCGGCGCGCGACGGATTACACGCCGGTGCGGCGCAATAGGCACGAGTGAATAGCACTGAGCGTCCCGCGAGTCGATCGATATTCGGAGTGCGGCAATCTGGATGCCCGCCCAGGCAACCAATCCAGTCATTCAAATCATCGATGGCGATAAATAGAACATGAGATCGTTTTGAGGCTGCATCGGCAGCCTGCACTGTCGACCACATCGGCCCCAAAAGAACGGAGGAAAGGACGAATATGTGTCTAACTGGCTTCCAAGAGAGAGGAATCATGTGAGGCCGTGGGTGTAGGGAGGTTGAAAATGGGACAGTCGCCTGAAATTGCGAAATCGCGCCTACTCAAGTGACCACAAAGTGGAATTTAGTCGCCGCAGGCAAGGACTTCAAACGGCTGGTCCATGATTATTCGACTGAAACCCCTCAATTCACGTCAAATTAGTTGCCAGGACGCGGAAACCATGTCCGACTCTGCCTCGTCATTCTCCTTGAGAAGGCCCTCGCGCCTGTCTGAAGCAACCTCACAGCGCTCTTTGAAGCTTCACGGATGCTTGACGATCGAACCGAAGCAAAGAATAATGGGTACGCGTATTAATCGCTCACTCCACTGTCAGCGATGGATGTCTCTTCCATTGCCCTCCCGGAGAGTCCAAATTCGCTGGCTGACGTCCCACCCAAGATGCTGTCATTCCTCATAACTGTTTGAAACTAGCGACTTAGGAACGTATGGAAGTTTCTCGGGAGCCCAGCATGAATTCAGCGAATGCCGCGTTGACGAATCGATTCTCGTTGATGTCACAGTTCAATGACGTCTGCGACCAGCTTTCGGCAGACGACAACCTCGA
>JASLRF010000500.1 GCA_030744095.1 Pirellulaceae bacterium
TCACCAGGAAATGCCAACTTTGGCGCGGCCTAGGGCTGGTCTCCCGACCAGCCCACGTTCGGCGAAGCCTTTCAGGGTCGCGCGGCCGTAGGCCGTGGGTTCAAGACGGACTAACCGTTGGCCAGACATTGCCGACGTGCGCGCACCATTGACCGTTTGGCAGTGTTACCGGGCGCAACGTTTCGTCACGACGCGACAATTCGTCACGAACGGATCGTCAGGGCACCGGTGACTTAGATCAGGTGTGAGGCCCGCCGAACGCGAAGGTCATCGGCCTGCGGTTCGGGGTGTGGCCGATCGCGGCGCCGGGGAATTGATCGACGAATCGCGTCGAATGCGACATTTAACGTGGATGCCAAAGGCCGAATTGTACCGGCAAGTTGATCGACCTGGTAGAACCGCGATCCACTGCCACTGGTAAGTTGCGCGACAAATTGTTCAATGGCCATCCGGACTTCTCGAGAATCAAAATCAACCACCGAAAGTCCCATTGGCCTACCTTGTCTTGAGTGATTCACAGAGACAGATGCCACGCCGTCCGCTGGACCGATGCTCTTGCGCTGGTGCGGCCCCAAGGCGACCACAAGTAGCAATGTGGCAATGATCGCCAGGACTGCCGCGACTGGCGCGAGCCGCTGGGCAGGCCGCCGCCTCTGCATTACAACCGTTCCAACAACACGCCGCGAAAAATCGGTGGACATGGCAGGAATCGTCAGAAAATGCAGCCCGTCGAAGAGCTTGCCTTGGCCCTCCAGCAGGTCACGACAGGCAACGCATATCGAAACGTGCTCGATCAACTCGTAATCGAATGAAGGATCCAGGCGATCATCTAGCAGTTCCTGAATTCGTTTCTCAACACTGCGACACCGCATGCTGCGCCTCCCTTGTTTGCCGCCGACTGTGGCCAGACGCTTCGATAATTCCCCGATCACACAAAATACGAATCAACTCGATCCGCGCTCGGTGAATCCAGGTTTTGACCGTGCCCAACGGTCGGTCCAAAGCGGCGGCAATTTCTTCGTAACTTAGCTCTTGATCGTGGAACAACATGAACGCCTGTCGATACTCCATTCGAAGTCGCAACAAAGCCAGGTCGACTTCTTCACCCAGTTGTCTCGCTCCTGCCGTGCTAGGCGCGCGATCCGCAATCGGTGTCACGAGCGATTGCGGAGGGGGGCGGCGTTTTCTGGCGGCCAAACTCGTTCGGCAGCGGTTCGCGGCAATCGTGAATAGCCACGGCTCGAAGTCCCGATCCTGATCCCACTTGGAGAGATTCCTCAACAACCGAACAAACGTCTCTTGTGCGGCGTCTTCTGCATCCTGGCGCTGCCCCAACATGCGAAAGCACAGGGCAAACACGCGTTGTTTGTACCGATCGACCAGTTCCACCATAGCGGATTGATCCCCCTTCAGACAATGATTGACAAGTTCGATAAGGGAGGCACTCAAAAACAGATCTCCGGTGACGTTTGGAACTTGGCTCATGATGCATACTCGCCGGTTTGAGATCAAGTTTCATCTGTTTGGCAAACAGATGCGTGCTAGCTGCCAATAAGGGTGAAAACCTTGACTTCGAGGCCTCGGGCTTCGGTAATTCTCCTAAACTATGAGAATCTTGCCATTCTCTGCCAGAAACGACAGTTTTACGCCCGCGTGCATCACCGCGAGTCTCGTTAGAAAGCTCGTATCAGGTTTCTCTCTGCAAATGAGTTAGGTTTCAGCGACAGGCACCGACCGCAGGTTGGTCGGGGAGCAGGTCGCCGCAACCGAGCGATAGCTCGCATTGGTCTGCGGCACAGCCTCGCTAGCCGGATTAGTGAGAATCGAAACAGCCTTAGTTTGCTCCGACGGCTCACGGGGGCGACAGAAACGAAGCTCACCCCTCAAACTCGGTTTTCGCGCGCGGAGATCCTTCACGGCGTGGAGATCCTTCACGGCGTTGACCAACTGGCTACAAGGACCCGTCGCGACACAAAAGAAGTTAACGCTTCTTACGGTGGTGAGCGTCGTTGACGCTTGGCGATGGCGGCAGGGCCGTCAAATCAACGCGAGTTAAAGAACTTCTTTAACATGTCCGCCGCTGCATCTTGTGAAGAAACGTCACTATCTATCGGGGCGGCGACAGGCAGTTTACCAGGCTCCCGCTTTTCGGGACGCTTTAGCACAGGCTTGTCGGAAGAATCTTCTTCGGAGTTCTCAGCACTTTTATCTAACGCAATCCGGTCGGTTTCATCCAACTTGTATTGCCGCGTCTCCGGATCAGACGCCTGCGCCGAACGCGCGGCAACATCGGCTTCGTCCAACCATTCGGAAACGTCAAACTCCATTGAACCGTCATCCGCCTTGACTTCCACCGGCTGAGGCTTCTTTTCTTTCTTCTTCTTTTTCTTCTTCTTTGCCTTAACAGCAAGTTCGAATTCGATCTTGCCAACCTTCAGCACATCACCCGTTGCGAGCACATGATCTCCTTCGACCGCTTCTCCGTTGAGCAACGTGCCGTTGCGACTGTTCAAGTCGCGGACCACAGCTTCGTCGTCGCTCACCAGAATCACACAATGATTGCGGCTGATGGCGTCGCTCTTTGGACGCAAATGACAATCATCGGCACGTCCAATCAAGAATCGTTTGACGGGCACACTGATTGACTTGCCGGTGTTCTTTCCGGTGAGGACCTTCAATTTGACTTCCATACGTCGCTTTTCCTTAAGGTCCAAAAATGAGAATACGACCAGTCGACGCGCCCTGGTAGCGAACGGATTTGCACACTGACGTCAAGGCCATACCGGAGAATAATACTCCCAAAAGATTAGCCGAAAACGGGCCGTACGTCAATCAAAACCGCACATTTGTGGGGTTATCGTCGGTTCTTCCATTTAGGTGCCCCGTACCGTCTTTTCTTGTGGTCTTCCGCAGACAGGCGTTCCCTGTTGGTAACCTCTCCTTGTACAAGATTGGCCCCCAGGCGGGTCGCGATTTTTCCGGTCCAGTCATCGATCAGGGAATCTGCGTTGGGGAGATGCTCGGCAAAGTCACCGATTCCCAGCAATTCTGGTGCGTGCAACGACTTTGCGAGCAAAACGCTGCCGTGCTGCAAGAGCGCATTTCGCTGTCGTCGCTGCGCGCTGCCGGCTATTTTGGCGGCGTTTGAGACCACGTCGTCGATTTCACGCCGCTGAAAACAGAGGAAGCTCTTTTTCGAAAGCTGGCGATTCTGCGGCGGATCGGACGGCGTTAATCTGAACAGGTTGGCGCTAATCTGCCAGTTGGCCAGACTATGGCAGAGCGTCTCATGAAAGGCCCTCACGAGCTGTTGATGATCTGCTGATAAGCGGCGAGAGATCGGCGTCACAAAACTGTAAGTGAGTTCCCGATCATGCACGATTGCGCCGCCACCCGTCGAGCGGCGCACGACATCCAATTCCGCGCTGGCCTGATGCAGGCGACGATCTTCGTAGTCTTGAAAATAACCCAGCGACAAAGTTGCCGGTGCCCAAGAATAGAAACGCAAAATCGGGTCGCCGCGGCTCGCCGATGCAAGGGGAGCTGCGGGGCTAGCCAGGGGGGAGCGGCCCGACGCGGGTGGCTCGGGTAGCCGTCGGGCGTCCATGGTTATACCGGA
>JASLRF010000501.1 GCA_030744095.1 Pirellulaceae bacterium
GGAGCTCGTCCGGCTGACCCGCGGCGGGCGCCGCCAACGGCATTTTGATATTGAAGTCGCCTTCTTGCGAGACGATCTTGAACGTCATGATGAAAAATACGAGCAACTGGAACACGATGTCGATCATCGGCGTCATCTGTAATTCGATTTTGTCATCGCCGCTCGTTGTCGTGTGACGTAGCTTCATGGCAGTCTCGTATATGTTGCGAACGTGGTCAGGCGATCAATCACCGTGGAGATGGTCTGTAGCCAAGGCCGGTCATTAGTTTCCCACATCTTCTTTGGCTCGGAGCGCAAACTTTTCGAAATTATTTTCTTGGCACTTCTTGATCAGTTCCTGAACCCTGCCCGTGGCAGAAAACTTGTGGGCACGAACTACGATCGTGGCATCGTTCGTCGTTTTCCCTTGTATCTCCAGCACGTTTCGTTCACGGATCAGAAACGGGCTCAGCGCGCCGATGGAGACTTCCTGTCCGCCGACGACGACGGTTGCGTCTTCGGTCAGGTGCAAGGTGATTGGGAATTCGAGCGGTGCCTTGGCAGGTTTTGCCAACACGCTGCTGGGCAACTTGACCTTCTCGTTCTGTTCACTCTGCGTGAAGTTGATCAGCACCATGAAGAAGGCGATCAACTGAAACGTCATGTCGATCATCGGCGTCAAGTCGCCTTCCAGAATGTTGTTAGTGGCACCTTTTTTGATCTTCATGGATTTCTTATCACAGAGGGATCAGGGAGTCTGTCAGATTGGCTGTTCAAGCGTATCCGGCAGCGGTGGCTACTTGTCACCGACGTTTTGGAAACGGCCCATGAGGCCTTCACTGTTGATGCCAACCTCCAGCACAAGTCGCTGAACCCGATTCTTTAAAATGTTGTAGGCAGCGATGGCGGGAATGGCGATGGCCAGTCCGACCAGGGTCGTGAACAACGCTGTGGAAATACCGGCCGCCAAGTCAGATGCTTTGGGCGTCGAACCACCTGTCGCGATCGTCTGGAACGACCGGATCATACCGTCAACCGTGCCGAACAGACCAACCATCGGGCTAATTGTACCGATCAACGCCATGTAGCTGAGACGATGTTCCAGCTTCATGTTCTCCTCTTCGCCAACTTCCTGCATCGATTCGATTGCTTGGGGATAACCGGCCGAGAGTTTGGCGAGCCCGGCGGAAAGCACCTGGCCAAGGAAGGATTCGTCGCTCTTCGCCAATTCGTAGGCTTCTTGATACTGCTTCTCGTCCAGATGGGCCTCGAACCCTTCGATCAGGCCCGACGGACAGACGTTCTCGCGGCGCGCCGTCAACAAGTTCATCACAAACAGCGCGACAAACGTAAACGACAATCCCAAAAAGATCAGCATGTACATCGGTCCCAGTGCTCTCCACATCCACGCCAGCACGCTTTGGCTGGGCGCGGGACCTTCGTCGGCCGGTGGATTATTTGTCGCAGCGGGCGCCGCAGCGGGCTCCGCAGCAGGTGCCGCGCCAGCGTCATCCGCGGCGGGTGCCTCTTCTTCATCTTGGGCGATGCTGACAGACGGAGTACTCGCAGTGACAAATGTCAATGCGGCCAGCAAAAACGAAACAGCGCACAAACAAGCCGCCGTTGAACGAAACCATGGACTTTGCCGCATTGTTGCCTCCGGATTCGGATCAAAGATTCTGTATTCTCTTGCCAGCCACCCAACATGGTGGGCGCGCAGAAGGGGACGAATTCAAAACAAACGTCAACGGATGTGAAAACAGTGATGGAGTGACTGTAAAATCTATTCTAATCACGTCCCACACAACGGGTAAAGCACCAAACTGCCTCGATTGTGCGATCATTTTGAGGGCCTGACTTGGGGCTGCTGGGGCGTGATCGACTTATTTGAGCTTGGCCCAGGGGCTACCAGCATAGCGTGTCGTGAGTAGGTTTCGGGCTGCCACGGCGCGTTCGGCGCGATTGGCCCCGTTCCACAGCTTGCTCAGATGATACAGAGCTTCGGCGTGCACATCCGGGTTGCCGTAGAAGAGCAGATCAACGTGCAGATACGCCAACAGCGCGTCCTTATCTCGTTTTGCTTTGAGATGGCTTCTCCCAAGGGCGTTGTAGGCGCGCCCAAACAGGTCCATCGACTTGGGGTCATTCTCGGCGATGATCTTGTTCAGAATTGCGATTGCAGGTTCGTGTTGGCCTTGTTCTGCCATACAAACGGCTTTACCGACTTCGGCCACGCGCTTCTGCTTGGTGGCGCCTGGAGAATCGTCATTGGTGCCAATCACGCCGTCGAATTTCGTTTGGGCCTCGGCGAATTTCTTTTGAGCAATCAGGGCACGCCCTTCCAGCACTCCGCCGCGCATTTTGTAGTCGGACCAAGGTGATTTGGCTGTGATCGCTGCGTAGTACCGAGCGGCGTCGGCGTACTCTGCTTGCGAGACGGCCAAATCGCCTAAGAGTTCCGCCGCTTCCAGAAAATGAAAACTTGTCGGCGCAGCTCGGACAAAATTCATCATGGCCGTGTTGGCCGCCGTCTTGTCGCCGCCCTGAGACAGGGCAAGACGACCAATCGCGAGGGCACGATAAAAGGCATAATCCTGTTTGATGATTCCGCGCGACAGACTGGCAGGATCGACCTTCCTGAGGTCGTCGAGTCCAGCTTCGTAGTTACCCGTCAGGATATTATCACGACCGCGTTTGAGATCTGTTGGATCTTCGCCGAAGGTAACACGCTGGATTTCGTTGACGGGGATCTCCCGTTTCGTGCCGCGAACTTCGATCTCGACGTGTGTCGTCGTTTCGCCGGTGATCACACCGGACGTGACGGATCCCGTGAGCGGTTTCACTTGGTCGAACTGCTGCGCGGGCAGGGCCGTCGAGACACTCAGAAACAAACAAAGGGTCAGAGCAAGGACAAGTCTTTTCATCAACGTCTCCTGGAAATCACAGTCGCAAAGAGAGGTGTAAGTGGTATGGTCTCGAGCGGCGTGGGGCTTATCCGCCTGCCTTGGCCGCGACATCAGCTTTGTACTTCTTTAAACCTAACGGCTGATCACCTTTGGCCGTCTGGATGTTCTTCAAGACGTCATCGTATTTCGCCGTCCATTTGTCACCTCCCAACTCGGGATAGAGACGCATCAAGAGCTTGATTTCCGTTTCGGCCAGATTCAGCCACTTTGTGCGGTCAGCACCTTGCTTTGAGGTGGCGAAATTCAGTCGACATACGGCCTGATTGTAACGAGCTTCATGGAAAACATCCTTGAACTTTGGATAACGCGAGGTCGTGTCGCCAATCTTGCGCCACCCCCAAATCACGTTCTTGTTGGTCTCTTCGCTCTTTCGGGCACCAAGCAAGGCCCGCTCATACAACGTTGCTTTATTTGGCATCGCGGCCCAGTCCTGGTAAGCCTTGGCGGCATTGACCTGCACGTTCAACATGACCGGAGACTCCGTCAGCAACTCTTCGTACAGATCAATGGCTGCCTTGAACTGGCGTTGCCGGCCCTTGATTTGAGCTTGTCGAATCCGAACTTGGACCTTCAATTCCGGCGTCACCCCAGGCAAATTCACGATATTGGCAAACGCCTTGGCAGCTTCTCCGTAATATCGGTTCGCCGTCTGAGAAAGTGCTTGTTGCGTATCAAATCCTCGGCCCAATCGATCATAGGTTTCGGCGACCCAATTCATCACGTTCAATTCGGTGGCGTCGTTGCTAAGCTGTTGGAGAAACGCTTCGAAACCTCTCGAAAGTGATTCCTTGGCGTCATCCGAAGCGACGGCCATTCGCGCGTCCAGGTCCGAAGCCAGGCCAACATAAACGTTGATCAATCGCGCTTTGCCTTCCGGCGTCTCGCCCATTGCCGTTTTTAGTTCGGCCATGACTTGTTTGGCGTTGGCGATCGTGGCGTCAGCATCGCCAGTCGATCCCAGCGCCAGAATGTAGGCCCGCAACGCCGTCTTGAAAGTCTCTTGAACATAGCCAGGGCTCTTGGCGGAGTCGTGACCCACACGCACGAGCGTCAACGGGCCAGCTTTGGCGTCTTCCAGCACGGCAATCGCCAGTGCCGCGTCTTCGGGGGTTTGCGCTTCGACATAGACTTGGGCCAAAGACAGGGCGGCCAGCAGTAGCGTTCCGTTGATTTTGTCGCCATTCTTGCTGCTTGCGAAGCCGGCGGCGAGCACTTCGCGTGCCTTGGCTTGCATCGTCTTCAACTTCGCCCGCTGGGCGGCAGGGTCGCTCCCGGCAGGAGCTCCGTCTTCTTCTGCCTGCTGTATCTCCCGTGATGTTTCCAAGCACTCACGCCAGATCGCCTGGCCGAGCTTCAGCTGCGCGTCGCCAAGCTTGCTCGACGAAGCAGGCAACTTGGCCAGAAAATCTTCGGCGCGATCCAATTCGCCTGCGTCAATCGCAAATCTAATCAGAGTATTCAAGGCGTCCGCTGCTTCGGGCTGGTCCGGCCATTTTGCTACGGTGTATTCCGCAATGGACACAATCCGACTGATTTCAAACGACTTGTCTTCCGATTGGTTTTCATCGTACAGCGTTAGGTAGCTGGCCAGCGCGATTTGTGCGCAAGGCCGAGCACCGGCGCTGCCTGGATAGCGGTGGG
>JASLRF010000502.1 GCA_030744095.1 Pirellulaceae bacterium
CTTGATGGTCGCGATCTGCTGCTCGGTCAGCTTGTTCATCGTCCCCTCCATGAGACTCTCTAAAAATCAACACACACTACGTCTCGGGAGGGTAATCGAAAACACCAAGCAACGGTATGTTATTAATCGGGAGTTGCCTAAAGTCTTAACGTTCGTTTCGTACGATCGCGTTGCGTGTTGTAGCCCATCGTGTACGCGACGTCGTCGTACCATTGGGTACGCCACAGCCAAAACCCGGGATCGCCAATCTTCCGCCCATCGTCCCAGGTGCAGCCGGCATCGGTGGAAAACCAACACATTGATTGATAACGTACTTTGGCGTCGGCAATCATGCCTGCGCCGTTGAGCATCAGGCGGCCGTCTGGTGTCACGGCGAGTTTGGCGTCGCGGAGATCGTAGGTCGATGAAGTGACCAGGGCCGTCGATTTCCATTGTCGTCCATCCGCGGATGTAATCACGCGGAGGGCACCGTCGGGCGACACGTGTGCGGTGCCTTCGCGAAACACGCAGTACCATCGATCTTGGAATCGCAGCAGGTCAGTGAAGGCGTTGTGCGGTGCCTTGTCCCAAATCCGCTTCGCTTCGACGAGAACAGGCGATCCCATTTCCGTTCTCTCATCGTCGCCAGACACGACCACTGTACCCGCACACCAGACCAATGAGCTCGCGAGCAGATAAAACACCAGACAACTGTCGACTTCGAGATACTTCACATTCGTTCTCCTATCGCGCCCCGACGGCCGCAACCAAAGTAGCAGGCACACACCGTATGCCGTCCTTCACTACGCACACGAAGCGTGCTTGCTACTTTCAATCGCGCACACAGCTCGCAAAAGTGACCAAGAAAGACTCTGAGGATCTGACGATTCTGTGCACCATGTTAGGATGTATCGCCCACTTACGGGATGACTTTGTCAACTAACTTCTCATCAAAGATCTCGAATCCGGCCTTGAGGTAATTCGGCAGGGCAGCGGTGTGGTCGAGATCGCAGGTGTGCAGCCACAATCGTTTGGGCCCATGCTGCCAGACTTGGTGAGCAATCGCGTTTAAAAAATACTTACCAAGCCCGCGTCCGATGAACGTGGGGAAAAGTCCGAAGTACTTGATTTCGATCTCATCACTTTCACGTCCATCGATCTCCACAAAACCTGCCGGATGTCGATCGACAAGCAACAGATGCACAACAACCCCCGGATCATCCAACAGTGCTTGAAGACGCGCGGGCTCCATCTGCAGCCGATCCGTCCACAGCCATGCTTCACCGACCGCCTTGTACCAAGCCAGATAGTCGACCCTGCTGGGCGATTTCGCCCAAACGATTTCGATGCCTTCACAAGGCGGTTCGATTCGTGAGGCCGGAGGCGAACGCATCTCCAAATAGGTCGTCTTGGTCTTGATGTTCGGCATGACGAAGGTGCGTATTCTCTAGAATCGTGGTTTGCCATCGCCGGGTGCTGGCTGTTGTTTTTCCGTGGTGCCGCGCGGCTTCCAATTGGGGTGTGTCATATGTGCGGCGACCGCCAACGCCTTGTTGTTACAGGAGATTTGTGTTGAACGATGTTGGTGTCGGCCAGTCATGTTGCGTTCCTCAGTAGTTGACTTTATGGGACGACGCGATTCGTTCCCAGCAACTCATTCAAAGCGCGGTTTGCAACTCGCACCGTGTATTTCCCCTTGGCCACCATGTTGGCCCGGTACTCGAGTGCCGATTTCATTTCGTTGATGACGGGGCGTGCCATTTCGTCGATCTCATCAAGCGTAATGATGGCCTGCAACCGTTCCCACTGGGCACCATTCTGTAAGACGTCCACCAGCACCGGTAGTGCAGACTCTGGTTGCTTCCAGCGACAAAGTGCTCTAGCGGCCGCAGTTCGGACGGCGGCGGACGAGTCCTCGAGCAGCTCGTGCATTCTCGGCGCAGTGCTGGCGGCCTCGACGACATTTCCCAATCCGATGGCGCCCCAGTAGCGAACTGCGGCATCTTCGTCGTGGGTCGCGGCAAGCATCGCCCTGATTTCACTGGCGCCGGCGAGCGACATTGCGGCCGCGTCGTGAATGCGTTTGACCAACTCTTCCGCTCCGGGCTGTCGCAGGATTGCGTAACGATTGCCAAAACGTTTTTCGCGAATTGCGATCTCCGGCTCGGGAATCAGGCCAAGATCCCTGGTTTCCAAGACCCACTCCATGTGCGCGGCCCGCAATCGCTCGAGTTCAGCCGTGTAGGCGGGATCCGCGGCCAGGTTGTTGATCTCGTGCGGATCAGAGTTCAGGTCATAGAGCTCTTCGACTGGCTTGCGTGGAGCCATGAAGAGGGCGGCGGCGGGCGGCATTTTATCCATCGCCGCCACGCGGCGAATCTCTCGCATCAAACGCCCCCTTTCAGGCGTGTTCATGTACTGATAGTAGGTCTTGAACGGTTCGTAGTTGCGTATGTATTTGAACCGTTGATCGCGAACTGCACGAATGATGTCGTAACGTTCGTCCATGCGATCGCGCGCGCCGTAGACGTACCGACGCGCTGCCGGCTGATTCGTCCCCAGAAATGGTTGCCCCTGCACGTGATCCGGCAGCGTGAGTCCCGTCAGACTCAACATACTAGGTCCCAAGTCCATCAGTGACACCAGCCGGTCGGTTGTCGTTCCTGGTCTGCCGGGTGCCAATTGCTTCCATTTTTCCGGGACACGGACAATCATCGGGACGTGCATGCCGGAATCGTAGAGCCAGCGTTTGGCCCGCGGCAGACCGACGCCATGGTCCGACCAGTAGATGATGATCGTGTCTTCATACAGATCGTCTTCTTTCAGCTGCGAGACGATCTCGCCGACGCGGCGGTCCATGGCCGTGACAACGTCGTAATACCAACTCCAATCGGTGCGAACTTCAGGCGTATCGGGATAATACGGTGGCAGCGTGGTCAACAACTTCGGGTCGTGCTTTTCGATCCCAATGGTTACACGTTCGTACTTGCTTTTGTTTGCGATGCCTGATTCGTGACATTCGGTGAAATTGAACACGCTGAAGAACGGCTGGTTGGGGCCCGCTCGATTGCGCCAGTGCGCCTTGCCGCTGGACACGTCCCAGGTATTCTTCGGTGCCTTGAATTGGTAGTCCGTCTTCGAATTATTCGTGCAGAAATAACCGGCCTTTCTCAGAGCAATGGTGAACGGCAGGATGGTATCAGGGAGCGTGGCCGAGGCTCGCATGTGCTGCGTCCCGATCGTGGTTTGATACATGCCCGTGATAATTGTCGACCGGCAGGGCGCACAGACGCCAGCCGTAGCAAAGGCGTGCGTGTATCGGACGCCTTCGGCAGATAGGCGATCGATGTTTGGCGTCGTCGCGTGTGGGTCGCCGTAACATCCCAGGTGCGCGCTAATGTCTTCACAGCTAACCCACACGATGTTGGGTCGATCGGCGGCGTCAAGTGTGGCCGCCGATAGCAAGAAAGGTAGCATGACCATCGCCAGACACCGCAACAACAGACTCATGGGATCCTCGGTAACTAACAGCCAGTTGATCTTCGTACGATTCTCATTGATAGCATTGATCGGTCGCGAACAAGCGAAGCAAAGTTCCAACAATGTCGCAAGACAAGGTGTGCCTTTCCCATCTTGGCGTGCCATGGCTCTTTCCTTGCTTCGTATTGGTGAAGTTGTTTCAGCATTCGTATGGAGGATTGAGTATACTGTGCGAACCATGCGTCTTACCAATCGGTTGCACATTCTCCAGGCGGTGTTGGATGAACAATTTGCCATGCGTTAACCGTCAAGTGACAACATTCTGCTTGACGATGGTGTTCTTGCTGACTGGCGGCTTGATCAATTTGCGACCGCTTTGTGCGGCGGACTGGCCGACCTACCAACACGATGTGCGACGCAGCGGCTATACAACTGAACATTTGGAGGCAGCAAGACTAATTCGCGTGTGGACCTGGCGATCGCATCACCCGCCGCAGCCGGCGTGGCCGGGGCCGGCAAAGTGGGACGCGTATGCCAATCTTCGCAACCTGCCGTCGATGCGAGCCTACGATTTGGTATTTCACCCAGTCGCTGTTGGGGATGCGGTTTTCTTCGGATCGTCCGTGGACGATTCACTTTATTGTCTCGACGCCTCCAGCGGTGTCGCGCGTTGGACGTTCACTTGTGACGGACCAATTCGCGTCGCTCCCAGCGTCGTTGACGACAAGCTGTACTTCGGTTCCGATGATGGCCATGCCTACTGTCTTCGCACAGACAACGGTGAATTGGTCTGGAAATTCCGGCCCACGGACACGGATCACCGGATTCTGAACGACGGCCGGCTGATCCCGTTGCATCCTTGCCGAACCGGCGTGTTGGTCGACCGGGGCATTGCGTATTTTGGGTGTGCCTTGCTGCCCTGGAAGGATGCTTACTTGTGCGCCGTCAACGCGAACACCGGAAAGCCGGATACTGATGCTTGCTACGTGAAGAAGCTGCACGGCCTGACGCTTGAGGGGCCACCAGCTGCAACCAGAGAATTGCTTGTGCTACCGCAAGGTCGCGTCGCGCCACGGACGTTTCGGCGGTCTGACGGTCAAGACCAAGGCCCATTGAAAAAGAGCAGTGGCGGGTCGCTGGTCGTTGTCGCTTTGGATTCCAAGGTGTTTCATGGCCCGGCCGCGGACAGTCGTCGTGGCGGCATCAACAGCAGCAATCCGCAAACTCGCGAGATGATTGCGTCGCACGGTCGCGGCAACGCGATGGCGGTTGCGGGCAATCGATCGTTCATGCTGACGGACGACGAGCTGATTGCCGCCGACCTGGTCAAACAAGAGACGCTGTGGACTGTGCCAAGCCGAGAATCGCACGCACTGATCGTTGCAGACAAGACCGTTTTCTTGGGCGGTGATGGCAACGTCGCGGCAGTCGATGCCGAGACGGGGCAAGAGATTTGGCGTCATTCGGTCGCAGGCCGAGCACACGGTTTGGCAGTGGCGGGCGGTCAACTGTTGGTCAGTACGGACGCCGGCACCATAGAGGCGTTTGCGGCTGGCTCGACGGCGTCTGAGGCGAGTTCGAGCGCTCCGCCCACCTCTCCGCCAGAACCGCTCGTCGCGATTGAACCGATTGACGATGACGATCTTGTCGGCCGCTGGGTGTTTCAGCGCCCGTCCATCCGTGGCGATACTGTGTTTGCGCAAAATGGCCCGCTCAACGGTACCTTGGCCGCACGGCCGAAGATGGAGCGCATCGCCCGTAACGAAGGCCTGACACTGGATGGTGTCGCGCAGAGCGTGGTCTTAGCCGAGGACCACAGACAAGCGGCCCTCCCGCAACAAGACATTACCGTGGAGGCTTGGGTTCGCGTCGATCGCCCGCAACAGTGGGGCGGAATCGTCGGTGCCGTCCAAGACAACGGCTCGTTCGAACGCGGTTGGCTGCTGGGCTATCGCGACGCAAAGTTCTGCTTTGCCATGGCGGGGCAAGAGGGTACAGGCCGTCTGAGTTATCTGACGGCCAAGGAGTCGTTTGCTTTGGGCCAATGGCATCACGTCGCCGGTGTGTACGATGGCGAAATGACATCGCTTTACGTTAACGGTCAGCTGGCAAATCAGACGGACCAACAGCAAGGCGCAATCCACTACCCGCCCCGTGCGTTCTTCGAAATCGGCGCGTACCACGATCAAGACGAGTACTTTCGGATGCGAGGTTGTTTGCACGAAGTGCGGCTGTATCGGACGGCGCTAGCCGCCGCAGACATCAAGCAACACGTCAGTGATAAGCCACCGTTTACACAGCCGGCACAAGCCGCGCCATCGACGTTCCGTGTTGCTTCAGGGCCATGGCTTCAGTTCGTTTCGCCCAGTGAAGCAATCGTACGTTGGCGGACCGAACAGCCCGTGTCGACACGTCTGACGCTGCTTAGGGATGGGAAGACCGAACGACAACACATATCGACAACCAGTACAGAGCATCAAGTTCGGCTGACCGACCTGCGCCGTCGCCGGACTTACGGCTACTCGATTCAGGTGACCCGTGACGGAGATGAACTGACAACGCCAATCTATCAGTGCGACACGTTCTTCAACTACCGACCGGCCAAAGTGCTGCCAACAACAGATTCTGACGACGAGCATTTCGGCGATGTCGCTCGTTCCATCCTCAATCGCTCACAAGTCCGCCAAGGAATCTGCTTGGTCGTTGGGGTGGGCAACGGCCGTTTGGCATACGAATTAGCGCGTCAAAGCGACTTGCGCGTGGTCGGCGTCGAGACTGATGCGGTACAAGTGCGCGCAGCGCGCTCCATGCTCCATCGGCACGGCTGTTACGGTTCCCGCGTCACTGTCGAGCATGTTAGTGACTTGACAGCGCTCCCGCTGCCGGGACATTTTGCGAATCTGATCGTGTCTCAAACGATGCTGGAAACGGGCCTGGTGCCCGGGACGTCCGCCGAAATGTTGCGGCTGCTCCGGCCAGACGGGGGAATCGCACTGTTGGCGACCAACAAGCACGGCGACGACATGGAGGTTCCGTCGCAGTTCATCCGCGATCGTGATGAACAACACGGCGGTGCCGATGAGCGCGTGTGGTGGAAGCTGGTCCGTGGGCCGTTGGGAGGTGCCGGTGACTGGACACACTTGTACGGACATGCCGACAATTCGGCATTCGGTGGCGAACAACTCTCCGGAGCCAAGAACACCAAAGACCTTGCCGTGCAATGGATCGGTCGGCCAGGACCGCGTTACCAGTCGGATCGCAGCGGCCGGAAGCCCTCGCCGTTGGCGGTGGCGGGCCGATTGTTCTTGCAGGGACAGCATCGGATCGTGGCGCTCGACTCTTACAACGGAAGTCCTTTATGGTCCTTGGAAATTCCCCATTTCGAGCGCTACAACGTGCCGCGAGATTGCGGCAACTGGTGCGCCGACCGGGAGTTTCTCTATGTGGCGGTCCGTGACGAGTGCTGGCAGGTCGCCAATGCCGACGGGCGCTTGGTCAAAATCCACAACGTGAATCCGATCGCCGACCATGACTGGAAAGCCGACTGGGGCTATATCGCGCGGCACGGCGACAAGCTCGTTGGCACCGCGGTCAAGCAAGGAACTTCGTGGACGGACTTTTGGGGCAAGGCCGGCTGGTACGACGCACGCGACGGCGAAGTGACACACAAAGTCTGCAGTGACAATCTGTTTGCCACGCATTCGACCAGTGGGAAACTGCTATGGACCTACGCTGGCGGCGTGATCATGAACGCGTCGATCACGATTTCTGGTGACCATGTGTACTTCGTCGAATCTCGCAATGATGCCGTCAAGCAATCGCCAGCAAGACGTGTCGGTCCCGAGTTTTGGCAAGACCAGTACCTGGTGGCCGTGAAAATTGAGGATGGTTCGATCGCCTGGGAACAGCCGTTGAGCGTATCCCCTGGAACGGTCGCTTTTTACATGGCGCATGGCCAGGACCGTCTGGTAACGGTTTCGTCCAACGACAATCAATTTCACGTGAACACGTTTTCAGCTGAACAGGGCAAGAAGTTATGGAACCGCAGTTTTCGTTGGCTAGGAAATAAAGGCGACCACGGTAAAGCGCTCTCGCGTCCGGCCATCGTCGGTGATCGGCTCTACGTTCGCCCGCAGGCCATGAAGTTGGCCGACGGTGTGTTGCTTCCTCACCAGTTACCGGGCGGAGGTTGTGGCACATACGCGTGCACAGCCGATGCGCTGTTTTTTCGCTCGAGCACCGTCACCATGTGGGACGGTGAGAACGGCAAAGCGACCAACTGGCCACGGCTCAGGCCGGATTGCTGGTTGAGCACCATTCCGGCGGGCGGCATGCTGTTGTCGCCAGAAGGGGGCGGCGGATGCAGCTGCGGCACGTGGATGGAAACGTCGATCGGTTTTATGCCGCTGTCGCAAAGAGCCAGCGGCACAGAGCGTCCCTAGCAGTGTTCGATCTTTTATTGTCGTCTTTCGCTCCGCGAAAGGACGTTCCTTTCGCGGAGCGAAAGGCGACTATCGGACAGTAATTCTTCGAACGATCCCTAGAGCTGCGTCGCTCGAGGTTACTCGTCGATCATGAACTGGATCTCCGTCAAGTACTTCCTTGGGTTGCCCCGGAAAATCATGCCTGGCCCCTTCACGTACACCTCGCGCGACGGGACTCGCGTTTTGATTCCATTCGCGGTGATATGATCCTTAACACGTCGGTACGCGTCTCCGATATTCTCGTACGGACCCAAGTGCAAGAGCGTGAGGCAACGGCCACCGGGAAGGAGGCGGGTCGAGATACCGTCGACTTCTTTGGCGCTCCGAACCGGCAGGCAGGCTTCGAAGTCGGCGTCGTCTTCCTTCTTCTCCTGGTCGTAGTGCAGGCAGAACGGTTTCCCACAGATTGAGAATCCAAAGTGCTTTCCGATTTTCGAAAATCCTTGACCGCAATCTGAGTATTTCCCTTTCATGCGCACACCGGCAATCAACATTTCGTCGACGGTCTTCTCGGTGATCTCAAACGATGGTTGTGTCATCATACCTTCTCCCGTGTCCGTCGAGACCGGTGGCGCCAAGTGGCGCACCCAATCAAAATAGCCCGATCAACATAGCCCGACCAAGATAGACTGCCGCGTGACGCGAGAATAGTGTGACACGGGAATCGTGGAAGCGTGACGCCCGTTGGCAGCGTTTGACAACCTGTTGAAAACCACCAAGGCAGGAAGCTGGCATCTACAACGGACGTTTAGTCCGTGTCCTTGTCCTTGTCCTTGACCTTGGCCTTGGCCTTGGCCTTGGACCGCTTGGGCCAGAAACTCAACCAACCACTCGCGGCGGCGGTTGATTCCTCGCCGGCAACGGGAGCTTCACCACTGAGCGTCGCAGCCAGGTTAATCACGGACTGTGTGATGCCGGCGTTGGGTGCATGGTCGATCAGCGGAACGCCGTTATTGCGCACCTCGGCCATCGTCCGATAGTCGTTGGGAATCTGCCACTCGATTTTACGGCCGATCGTCTCCTGAGCCTTCTTCAGGCTGATTTGTCCGTCCTGGAGGCCCGCTCGGTTGACGATGATCTGGATCTTCTCTTTGAAACCCTCCGCTTCGTCGAGTGACATCAATAAACGGACAACGTTGCGCAAACATGGCAGGTCCAACTGCGTGAGCAACAAGATGTGCTCGGCAGACTCCAATGCCACCATGTCGACTTCGCTATAGCTTTTGGAAAGGTCGAAGATCAGATGGGAGAATGTCGCCTTTAGCAGTCCGATGACGCGATAGAGATCATCGGCGGTAATCAGCGACGTGTCCTGCAGTTTGACAGGCCGGGGCAGCAAGTAGAGTCCGGACGAATGTTTTGTTAAGGAGCGTTTGAGCAACGTGAAATCCAAACGCGAGACATTCTGCGCAACATCGACCAACGTATAGTCTGGGATCGTGTCCAAGAACACGTCTGCGTCGCCAACGGACAGATCGAGGTCGATCAAGGCCACCGAGAGGTGAGGCCGCATGGCGAGCACACAGCCCAGATTGACCGCCAGGCTCGTCGTGCCAACACCGCCGGTTGCGCCGGCCACCGCAATGACTTTGCAGCCTCGCGTTTTACCTTCCCCCTGCCCGAAACGTTGGTTGCTGATCCGTTCGATTGCGCCAACCAGATCCTCGACGCTAACTGGCTGCGTGAGGAACTCCTTTGCGCCAGCTCGTATGGTCTGCAGAATCAATTGGCCATCCGTGGAAGAGCTGACCACAAGAATACTGCATTCAGGCGCGCTTTCGCGCAAGCCTTCGATCAATGTCAGAGCTTTGTCGGCGTCGTGATCGACAGAGACAATACCAATTTCAGGATTGGTTTGTCCGACCACATCGGCAAAAAATTCGTAACGTGAACATTCGGCTTCCAGCCACACGACATCCATGCCCAGTAGCATTGACTTAAGGGCGTCTCGCGTGGTGTCGTTCGGATCGACAATTGCTAAACGAAGTACGTTGCTCATCAGTTGCCATCCATTGAGAAGAGAAGGCGATGCTTGGTGTGAGCCATTCTCACTAGAAAGCTTGTATCAGGTTCTTCTTTACAAATGAGTCAAGTTTTCAGCGACGGGCACCGACCGCAGGTTGGCCGGGGAGCGGGTCGTTGCAGCCGAGCGATAGCTCGAATTGGTCCGAGGCACAGCCTCACTAGTTGAATTCGTCGTATCCAAATGGCCCGATTAACGTCGGAGGGCCACTGGAGTTTGCCGGAGTTTGATCGGCCGGTGTCACCGATTGTCGTGGTATTCGCAGGCTGCCGGTCGAAGTTGAACGCGCTGGGATCGGATTACTACCTGGTATGACCGCGGGTCGGGAACTTTGCGGCGATGGTGTGGTTCTCGTGTCCAGCAGTTGATGGCCGGCTGGTCTGTTCGCTCCGGTGCATTGCTGGCATCCGTCACCGTCGCAGCACTTGGGCACTTCCAGGTAGCCTCGGAAATAGAGGTCGACGTCGTTGGGTTGATCGGTTAATTGTCCCGGGCCACAAGGTGGCATTTCGTGTGGATCCAAAGCCGAGACGAACTCGGGGGTCACCAAGATCAATAGCTCGATTTCGTTGTGTTGCTCCTGAACACGACGAAAAGCAGCTCCAACCCAAGGCAAGTCAGAAAGCCAAGGCAATCCCATGTTCTCCGCTTCGGTTTGAGTCTGGATCAACCCGGCCAGCGCCAACGTCTGACCCGCGTTCATTTCGACCGCAGTGTCGGCCCAACGGGTCCGCAGCCCGGGTACGGTGGTACTATTGATGGTCACACTTCGTGAAGGGTCGATTTCGCTGATTTGCGGACGTACCTCCAAGCGAATCCGGCCATTTCCGAGCACGATGGGTACGAAGTCGACGCGCGTTCCAAACTCGCGATACTCGACCGAAATCGTGCCTAGGCTCTGTGGTACAAGAATCGGAAACTCGCCACCCGAACTAAAGCTGGCCGGGCGACCACTGACCGTCACGAGTGTCGGTTCGGCCAGGATCTTGACCATGTTGTACTGACGAAGGGCTTCGAGAAAGCTAAAGAACGATCTGCCACCACCCACAACCGTCGCTGCGAGCGTCTCGGCACCCGAACTGGTCACGCCGCCGCCGCCGCTCACGATCAATCCGGAAGCGGATTGGATGATGCCGTCAGCGCCGCTGAAGAGCGCCCAGTCGAATCCCACTTTCCGCAACTTCGTGCGTGATACTTCCATCACTTTGACGTGCAGCAGGATCTGCTGGACTCCGCCAACGGTAATGTTGTTGATCACACTCGGGTAATAGTCCTCTGCCATCTTGATGATCCGGCTGACCATTTCCACTTGGGGTACGTAGCCGGAAATCACAACACTGCTGGCTAGCGGGCGGACGCGCAAGGTGGCGTCGGGAAATTCTGTCAACAACAGGTTCTCGAGTTCGCGGGCGTCGCCATAGACCAGGATGTCAATGGAGAATTCCTGGTCCTTGTCGTCCCAGACCGTCAGGCTCGTGAAGCCCGTTTGCAGCGCGGAGATCTGCACCTGATTCGCGGAGATCGGTTGTGCCCGAATAACCGTTTCATTTTCGACTAGTACCTGAGGAATCTTGTGATCCGTGGTAATGATCCGGCTGGTGTTGATGATCATCTCAAGTCGTTCGCCGGCGCCGCTGATCTTGAATTTCAACGGTTGTCGCCCAGGAGCGGGGCGTCTCGTCGATTGGCTCCAGGCAGACTGTCCGAAGGGACCTGTTAGTAGGAGCAGTCCCAGCAAAGTGGCGATCGCCAAAAGGCGGTTCTTAGACATGCTTCGCTTCCTTGCGATTTTGCGTTCAACACCAACGCTGTCTAGTTACTAAATATCCACGCCAGAATCCATGCCGCGGCTGACGTCGTGTCAGTTTTCGTCTGGTTCGGATTCCATTTCGTCGTCTGACGAGTCACCAACCGGTTCGTCGGACGAAGTTGCTCCTGTCACGGGTGCCACGGCAGCGGACGGAGCCGCCACCGCTTGATCGGCAAAAACCTCCGTGGGCAACTTATTCTCGTCAGTCCATTCGAATTCCCGACTTCCCGTAGCGGACAAGACGATCATATTCCATTTAGGCCCTTCCGCCGGTGAGGCAACAGGTTGCGATGGAGTCGTGTCATTCTGTGTGTTCAGCCATGACGTGAAATCGGAGTTTCCACTGCCTTGGTTCTGCTCTTCGTTGGCGCTCTCGGACGTCTGGCCCAACATCGACTGCACTGTTTCGCCGTCGCTGACATATTCGGTGGCCTCGTCTGGGCGGCGCAGACTAATGAACAACGTTCCCAACTCCTTGCCCAACATGACTGTCTCTGCCTGTTTGGGCGTCACCAACAACGAGACGGTTTTGAGGTTGCGCGTTCTGCCATCGTCATCGACGCTGCGATCCGTTGCGCCGTCCACACCAAAAACATTGATGTCGCGAAGCAGCGTGCGTGTGCCGGTCTCAGCGATTTCCGCGCTCTTACGAAAGAACACCAACAGATCGACCCGGTCGCCTGGTTGCAATAATCCGGAAACGGCCGAAGCAACCGTCACGGGGACGGAAACCACACGGAAACCCTTGGGAATCGTAATCGCCTCGCTGCCGCGAACATTTGAATCCATCAACTTGGCAGACATGATCGGCTCGCCGGCGTAAAGTCGTGTCCGCGTAAATTGGTCTTCCAATTGTTCCAATTCGATGATCGCCCCCTCGGGCACGCGGTCCTTGGGCCACTCTTCCAACTTGACATTCTGGGCGTCAAGTTTTTCGCCAACACTCACGTCGGTAATAGCAACAAAGATCTTGGCCGTTTCTACTTTGCCATTGCCGGAACTTGATGCGCGCTCCATGTATTGACTGACCCCGATGGACGCGACCAGGCCGCAGCCCACCGCAACCACAAACAGCATCATGTTCTTGGCTTTCATCCGTTGTTTCCTTGTCGTTAACGCGACGGCGTAGCGAAAGTCTTTGCCGCCGTGGGAAGCGTCTGCCTTGGCTCATTGCCCACAAGCGGGCCGCTCACCATGGAATCTGCTCATCGTTGTTTTCGGAATGACCGACACAGTTTGTGCAATTTGAACCATAAGGACGTTAATCTCTTCTCATCTACCCGACATTGTTCATGAATCCTAAAGCTCCGATAGACCTTAGTTTAACTATCAGATAAGCATGCCCATCCAGGCAAAATAGAACAATGCGCCAATCGTGATTGGGATGCCATAAGGGAGTTTTCGCATCGTACTTTTCCGGCCAGCTGCAATCTCTGCCAGCTTCTCTGGATCACGAATCGTGTTGATCTCATTCAAGATTGTGAAGAACTGCCGGTAGTGGTGCGACCAAGTACCCGACAGCAGTGCCATCGCAATGGCGAGAACGCCGCCGACGATGGATCCCACGCAATACGCATAGAATGTGGCAGTCACATGGACCCAGGCACCGCACCCCATGAGCAGCTTGACGTCGCCGGCACCCATGCCTCCGATGGCGTAAGCAGGCAGGAGGATGGCCAGACCAACAAGGGTACCAAGCAAACTCCAGCCCAAGCCATGGAGCCATGGATCACCGTTGTATGCATAAGAAACCGAACTGAACACCCAGCCGCTGACGATCAACGGATAGGTCAGCCAGTTAGGCACTTTTAGTTTCACGCCGTCGATGACCGCTGCCACGATCATGGCTGTCGAGAGAAACCAGATGTGCCAGTTTTCGATGACACCGGCCTGCAAGTTCGTGATCACGTCCATCTTGATTCCCCGTGTGTATCGCGAAGGTGTGTATCGCGTTGGCGTGTGCGCGGGGCGGTTCAAGTGGAACGGCTGAGGATCGCGTTCACTAAAACCGCATTGTTAATAAATAGCTTACAACAGCGGTGATGGCCGTCACAAAACAGCACACAATTTCAACCGCATGTGCCATAAGATCCACTGAATCCAAACCGTACATTACTTCGCTCCCATTCGTGTCTTCCTGCGGCGTCCGTCAGGACTGACTACGTCCGCGACCGGCGACATCAGCTTTGCCGGCAACGGGACGTTCTGAAAGGCAAAACTCCCCCGTGGCGAATTTCACCACGGGGGCTGGTTTTGCTTCCGAACAAAGATGGCTTGCGTCGCGAAGGTTAGCTGCCGGCACCGCCGACTTGGGCCGCGATGTTGGTGAACTGCGCGGAGGCCTGCGTACCCACGGCGGTGATGGCGGTCAAGCAGACAATCACGATCAGGGCGAGCATCACAGCATATTCGACTGCTGTGGGGCCATCTTCGGACTTGAGGAAACGCTGTACTTTCTTGGCGAATCTTTTCATAACTTCCTCCCAATAAATGCGGCTGCATCCGACCTCACGTTCGGTCGGGAAACAAAACCAACAAAACAAACGTACGATTCGAATCGAGGCGTGAACTACGGAAAACCAATTCCAGTTCGTGGCGTCGTC
>JASLRF010000503.1 GCA_030744095.1 Pirellulaceae bacterium
AGTCATTTGCCGGAACGGCCCTGTTGCGGCACGGTCTCCCGGCCCCTACCGCGACCGATCTCTTCCGGAGGGAGAGGTGACTGGATCTTAACTCTTGAGCCAAGAGAGGCTTAAAAGCGAAAAAGTCTGTTTGCGGGGCAGGCTAAAGCCACGGTCCATGGCCGTGGTCACTTAGTTATACCGCTCAGCATGAAAAAGGTTCCCGAGTTGTACAAAAACTTATTCGCTGGTTGAATTCGCGAGTTTAACGCCGCATACTGGTCGCGCCGTGCGTCGCATGGGCTGCCTCGGCTGATTTCGGGCAAGCTATGGCAGCGTCTGCTTGGTTTTTTCGCTGGAAAGAAATTGCGATCATGAAACGTGTTTTGGTGATTGGAGTCGGTTCGATCGGCGAGCGACACCTTCGCTGTTTTCAAATGACCGGCCGGGCCGAAGTTTCTATCTGTGAAACGAACGAGACACTCCGGAGCACGGTCGCAGCCAACTATGATGTTCGTCATGCGTACGCCAATCTCGACGCGGGGCTGTCCGATCCGCATGATGCCGTGGTGATCTGCACGCCGGCACAGCTGCATATTCCGCTGGCACAACAGTGTGCCGAGGCGAATTTGCATCTGTTGATTGAAAAACCGCTCGCCATTCGTCCCGATGGAGTCGACAAGCTGCGGCAGATTGTTAGCCAGCGGGGGCTTGCCTGTGCCGTTGCCTATGTGACGCGCATGCACCCGGCGCTGTCGGCCATGAAGCGGGCCATTGATGCGGGTCGATTTGGACCCCCTGTGCAGTTCGTCGCCTGTGGCGGACAGCATTTCCCCAAGTATCGGCCTGCTTATCGCGAGATCTACTATGCGGACCATGCCCAAGGCGGCGGCGCCATCCAGGACGCGCTCACGCACACATTGAACGCCGGCCAATGGCTAGTGGGGAATATCGATCGCGTGGCGGCAGACGCCGCACATCAGGTCTTGGAGGGTGTCTCGGTGGAGGATACGGCACATGTGCTGGCACGCCACGGCCGAGTGATGGGCAGCTACACTCTGAACCAATACCAAGCGGCCAACGAGAGTACCATCACCGTGATCTGCCAAGGCGCGACAGTTCGCTACGAAGGGCATCTTGTCCGGTGGCGCTGGCTCGTCGAGCCCGAAGGCAACTGGGAAGAAGAGGTTTTTCCCAAACTGGCGCGGGACGATCTGTTCGTCGCCCAGGCGAACCACTTCTTGGACGTCATCGAAGGTAGGGAGCTGCCACATTGTTCGCTGGACGAAGGGCTCGCGACGCTGAAAGCGGTGATGGCCATCCAGCGAGCGGTGACGACTGGCCGATGGGAAACTGTGCAGTGATCCGAGATATGAGCACCGGAGTGGCATGAATTGTCGTCAATGGGTACAAGATTCTGAGTCTAACAGCGAAAAGGCTTGTAAGGCGGACACGCTTCGCTACATTGCGGCCAGTGTCTTTCTCTTACTCGTGACGGAGCAATCATGTCGATCGACGAATTGAATCCATATCAAGCAAGTGCGGTAGACCCCAAACCACCTGGACCTCGTGGTTCGATGGAGTACATGCAGGCGGTCCATTACGTGTTTGAGAGTCCGAAATGGATGGCAAACCTCTTGTGGGGAAGTCTCTGTATTCTGACGACTCAAGTCATTCCAATTGTCGGGCAATTGGTCTGGATGGGTTATCAGTTTGAGATCGTTGAGGATTTGCTTTCTCGCCCTCCAAAGACCAGCTACCCGGACTTTGACGTGAATCGCTTGAAAGAATATCTGGTGCGAGGTCTGTGGATCTTACTGGTCAGTCTCGTGTTGGGACTCGTGTTCGCGCCGATCATGGGGGGCATTGCAATCGCGGTTGTCCTTGCTGTCCTCGGTACCGCGGCGGCAACGGGCGGTGATGAGGCTGCAATGACTGTGGGGGTCATGATCATGATGGCGATCATGATCGTGGTCATGATGGTGCTGTCGGTCGTGGCGACATTGGTCGTGACCCCGGTGACGATACGAGCGGGTTTGACGCAGGACTTTCGCGCTTCGTTCGATTTTGCTTGGACAAAAGATTTTATCCGACAGATGTGGCTCGAGACAATTCTCTCATCGCTCTTTATCATCGCCCTAGCGATGCTGGCGATGTGCTTGGGATTACTGGCGTTTTTTGTCGGCGTGTTTCCGGCGATGGCGGCAGTGATATTGATGCAGGGTCATCTGTATCTGCAACTGTACCAGTTGTATCTAGCACGTGGTGGCCACAAGATTCCGCTCAAGCCATCAGGGCCGATTCAACCAACTACCTCCGTGTAGCGTGGCAAGAGTTCTTTGAACATTGGAAGGTGAAGATGGGCTCGACGACCGATTACCTTCGCCTCTCCCTCCGCGGACTTTTTCGCTTTTGAGGTTTAGGAGAGCCTTGAACATGTCCTTCTCCCTTCGGGAGAAGGTGGCCGAAGGCCGGATGAGGAGTGGCTGATTTCATTTGGCAGTTCGCCCCCTCATCCTATCCTTCTCCCCGAGGGGACTCGCTGCCGGCTTCTTCTCGTAGTCAAGAGCGAAAAAGTCCCGCCGGGAGAGGTCGGACGCGGTTGCGGCCGGGAGAGGGCGACTTCCATTCGTGCAAACCATCGGTGGCGCTAGACAATCACCCGCTATCTTCCTGCGGCTCGAGTGCGGCGACGATTCGGTCGACGTCATAAACACAGCCGCCCCATGCGCCGCCGCCGACGCGTTGTAAGGCAGCCCACAATCGTGTGTCGTCGGGCAGGTCAACATCGGGTGCCAAGTTTGCCGGAGACGCTCGTTGCGCAAGAATGTCGGCACCTTGTTCTGGCGAGAATTCTTCCGCGCCGTCGCCCACGAGATCCACCGTCCCTGTCAGCAGGTTGCGATCCACCACAATTCGAATGACGTCGCCGTCCCGCACTTTCCCAATCGGCCCACCCGCCAACGCTTCAGGACCGACGTGCCCGATGCAGGCTCCCGTGCTGACGCCGGAGAAACGCGCGTCTGTCAGCACAGCCACTTCGCGTCCCCATTTAATGAACTTTAACGCTGACGTGATTTGATAGATCTCCTCCATCCCGGATCCTTGCGGCCCGCGACCCATCAGGACCAGGATGTCGCCCGGTTTGATCGGAGGATCCAGCTGGCCCTTGACGGCCTCGATCGCTTCACGTTCGGTCGTGAAGACGCGCGCCGGGCCGGTCTTGCGATAGACGCCGTCGTCGTCCACGACTGCCGAATCGATGCTCGTAGCCTTGATGACCGATCCTTCGGGGCAAAGGTTGCCGGTGGGAAAGCAAACCGTACTGGTAAGACCGCGGCTTCTGGCCTCGGCAGGCGCGATAATCACATCGTCCGGATTCACGCCGTCGCGCTGTCGGAGCAGTTCGCGCAGCTGTTCGCGACGCGATGACGTTTCCCACCACTGGAGGATATCACCCAGCGGCTGGCCTGCCACGGTGTTTGTGTCAAGGTCGAGCAACCCCAGTCCACGCAAATGCAGCATGATCTCGGGAACGCCGCCAGCCAGAAACAGCTGAACGGTGGGGTGATTCGTGGGCCCATTTGGCAACACGTCGACGAACCGCGGTGTGCTGCGATTCACTTCGTTCCAATCGACAACGGTCGGTCGTTCTAGTCCAGCGGCAAAGGCGATCGCCGGTATATGCAGCAACAGGTTGGTCGAACCGCCGCAGGCCGCATGGACTACCATGGCATTGCGAATCGAAGCATCTGTCACGATGTCTCGTGTAGTGACGTTGCTGTCTGCCAGGTGCATCAATGCTTGTGAACTGCGTCGAGCAATGTCCAACCAGATTGGCTGGCCGCTGGGGGCCAGTGCCGAATGTGGCAGCGACAGGCCGAGCGCTTCGCTGACCACTTGCGACGTGGCGGCAGTGCCAAGAAACTGGCATCCGCCGCCGGGCGAACCACACGCACCACATCCCGCTGCGGACGCCTCGTCCAACGTGATCTCGCCGTGCGCGTATCGGGCGCCAATCGACTGGACCTTGCCTGTATCCTCGCCGTCACGCGCTGGCAGCGTTACGCCGCCCGGGACGATAACGCACGGCAAGTCGTGCATTGCCGCGATCGCCAACAACGTCGCCGGCAGTCCCTTGTCGCACGTTGCCACGCCCAAAACTCCGCGACGCATCGGCAGTGAACGGATCAGTCGGCGCATCACGATGGCCGCGTCGTTGCGATAGGGCAAGCTGTCGAACATCCCAGTCGATCCCTGCGTTCTCCCGTCGCAGGGGTCACTGCAAAAAGCGGCAAAGGGCACGCCACCGGCCCGCTTGATTTCCCTAGCCGCGGCCTCGACCAACAGTCCGACCTCCCAATGGCCTGTGTGATAGCCAAGCGCAATTGGCTGGCCGTTAGGGGCGCGAACGCCGCCTTGCGTGCTGACCAACAAGTACTGTGGCCCCAACATATCTTCGGGTTTCCAGCCCATGGCAGCATTCTGGGTCATTCCAAACAGGTGGCCGCTCGGCCAGCTGCGCAGCATCTCATCGGTTAACGGCAGCGAGCCTTGTGGCCCGTCGCCCACCGTCTGAATGTCGAAGAGCGCAGGATCAGAGGTGTCCAGCAAATCGGCAATCGACTTGCGGTTATTCGTCATGAGATTGTTCTTTCGTTTTGCGAGCCACAAAGCGTTCGATCACTGCGGCCAATAATACAGGTAAGGCAACGGAAACGCCCATGGCTAACGGCAGCCATTGATGCTGTTCGGCATAGTCACCAAATGTCGAATACGCCCAGGCGATCCCCAGGTTGCTGAGCACAACTGCGGGAAGGAACTGCTTCCACGGGAGACGATGAACGCCCATCAACAACACACTTGCTTCGGCCAGCACGGGGACTCCCCGCGCCAGAATCAGAACGGCGATACCATACGAGGCGCTCAACTGCTTCATGCGGTCAAGTTCTTCTTCGCGAGAAAACCACAGTGCGAACGGTCGACCCCAGCGACGTGCCAGCGAAAAACCGGCCATCGCTCCCAGCGTGAGTCCGACCCAGGAAGCCAGGGTACCGGCCATCCAGCCGAGTTGCCAGCCGCCAAGTGTGCTGATCATGCTGGACGGAATTGGTAAGAAAATATCGGTCGCCAACAACCCCACAATCAGTCCTGCCGTAGCCGGTTTTGACGAAGGTTGTTCGAGCCAATTCGTGACCAACGCCCTCAAATGCTCGCCAAAAAACAAGAACGGGAGGACCGGGACGAGCAACACCATGCTGATCAGGAAGGCCGAGCGGAGCAGAGAGTTCACGGGAGTTGGATTCCTGAAATTGCCATCCGGTCGTTACAGGATTCCCTGTTGGGTACATCCGATTTGGCTGAAACGTGGACCATTGTCGCACCCCACCCGTCACGGCGAACGATTGTATGCTATGTTTCAGATGGCGTTCGTTCAACTCCGATTTCCCAAGAGGTGGTTGCACTTTGCGTATTTCTTTCGGTGGTTCCGGCTTTGAGGTTGCGGCGCGACGCAACTTCAATCGTGCGTCGGATCAAGTTGCTGCGTCGAGCGAGAGGCTGTCCACCATGCAGCGAATCCGACGCGCCAGCGACGATCCAGCACAGATGATGGCGGCTACGGAGCTGCGTGCCGAGTTAACCGCCATCGAGAAGGGAATGGCCGCTTCGCAGCGCAGTCGCGGAATGTTGCACGTTGCCGACAGCGGGCTGGCCGAGGCGTCGAGGCTGCTGGACCGGATTCAGGGCAACCTGGTCGCGGGTGTAGGCGATACGGTTTCGCCGCAAGAGCGCGAGGCGCTGCAGATGGAGATTGATGCTTCACTGGAAGCACTCGATCGATTGGGAAACACCTCGTACGCGGGTCGCAGACTATATGATGGCGACTCGGTTGAGTTGTTGGTGGGATCGGACCCTGGACAAACAGCGACTGTGGATCTCCCGGAAGTCGATAGCGCCGCGCTGGGTAACGAGAGCGGTACATTGTCCGATTTGCGCAGCGGTGGCGCGGCGAGTTTGGCGAGCGGCAACGGCGAATTGGCCGCTGAAATCCTCGATGCAGCCCGCCAGGAAGTTCTGGCCGCACGTGTCGAAGTGGGGACGTTCGAGAAATACACATTGGATTCGACTGAGGCTGCCCTGGCCGGGATGGCGGAAAATATCAGCAGTGCCTACAGTCAAATTGCCGATACCGACGTCGCGTCCGAAACGTCGTCGCTCGTGCGTTCGCAGATCTTGGCCGAAACGTCAATCTTGGCGATGAAGTTCACCAACTTTGCGAGTGAAGCCGCCGCGGGCTTGTTGAGCGATCTCGTCCAGAGATTTCGTTGAGACGCTTTTGTCAATCTCGGATCAGTAGATGTCGATGCTTTTGACGCTGTCTCCGCCAGACGATTTCGCGCCGTCTAAGCAGCGTTGTGCAGAGTCGATCAAATCGCGTGTGGGGAAGTTGTTCGGCGGCATCGAAAGCGTAGCCAACCCCGCACTGATGGAGCGCATGGATCCGCTCTTGGAGGCGTGAATGGCTGACCAACGCCGAACTCCCTGGACCAGATTTCGGATCAGTGTGATGCCTTGTTGTCGGTCGCAATTCTCCAGAATTACGGCAAAACGGGCATCGTCGGCTTCGAGCAAATGGCCCTCGCCGGCCAACAGGACCAGTAGTGTCGAGCGCAACTGATCGACGGTCTGGAATACGCCTTCCAAGCCACACGTGAGAAACAACGATTCGTAGTCATCCAGTTCGATCAAGGCTAAGCTAATCGGGCAACGTGATTTGCGGCACTTTGCGATTGCGCCGGTGACGTGACCGAAGATACCCGGATCGTTGGTTGCTTTCTTGGCTGCGGTTCCGTGCGGCGCGCGTCGTGGGGATTCAGACTCCACTTCAGCCGCTCGCACTACAAGGTGCGGATCGGGCGCGGATTGCTGATCTGGTACGGCAGCCAGGTGCTGTACGGCTCCAGTGAGGGCAAGCGATGCGTCTTGCATCGCTGGGGCATGGTTGGTCGACCACACTGCTTCGGTCACTTCATCGGCGGCACCTGCCAGCTGAGCGTGTGCTTGCATGAGGATATTGCGATAGTCAACGGGTGTCAGTGGAACGGAGAGGTTTTCGGCCAGAGGCTGCACGTTGTTTTCAAGTGAATCGATCAGCTCGTCGATCTGCTCGATCGTCAAGTCGTGATACTGCTTACCGACATGCAGCAGACCATTGAGTAGCTCGCCGCGATCCTGCGAGAGAAACACCGCGACGATTTCGGAAAGATGCAGGATTTGTG
>JASLRF010000504.1 GCA_030744095.1 Pirellulaceae bacterium
GACGACGCCACACAAGGTCTGTCCGGCCCGCGAGACGAATTGATTCGAGGTGACCAGATTGTTCTTGGCGCTACTGATTTCGCTGGCGATTTGATCGACCGTGACGTGGCTCAGGCTGATATCCGTGTCATCGATCGCGGCGCGCAGCAGCTTCCGGCTATCGCTGGTGTCGTAGATCGAGAAATTTTCTTCCAGGCCGACGAGCCGCGCGTGCCGTCGCAACATGCGGGCACAGAAGCGGTGAAACGTGCCTGTCCAAACCGACTCGCCTGGTGCCAGCCGAGCCAGCCGCAAATTCATCTCTTCGGCTGCTTTGTTGGTAAACGTCAAGGCGAGAATCTGCCAGGCGGGTACCCCCTGGCGCAACAGAAACGCAATCCGATGGGTGACAACACGAGTTTTTCCGCTGCCTGGGCCGGCGAGAATCAGCAGCGGACCGTCCCGATGTTGCACAGCTTCGACCTGTGACGGCGTGAGACGTTCGAGTAAATCGCGGTTTTCGCTGTCTGGTGAATTCGGATCCATGGGAGCTGGTGAGCGTGTCGAGGTGTGACGATCAGTCTCGCATTATAGGCCGTTCGGTCGGGTGCGCGGCAGCCCCCGTCGAATCCTGAACACGGTGAATCCTGAACACGGTAAGTCCGGGATAAGCTCGGAATTGCGTTGCCAAGATGACTACCGCTTCTGCCTGTGCTAGCGGACAACTAAGGGAACCAACAATTCAATAGAACTTGTGGTAGCAATCAAGCGACCGATTGATATACTGTTTGCCCTGCTCTAAGTGGGCCTGTCGCCTGACGACCACTTCAGGATGAATGAGCAGTTCACACACACACCGCAAGGAGGGTACTCATGTCGACGACTCGCATTCCCTTAAGTGCAACGGAGGAAGCTTCGCGGAGCCTCAATGAACGTTTGGAATTAAGTACTGCGGAAATTGGCCTGTCAGTGCGCACGACCAATTGTCTGGAAGAACGCGGCGTCTTCACGGTGCACGATCTCTTGAACTGCACGCGTGATGACTTGCTCAGCATCTCTAACTTTGGTGAGAAGACTCTGGACGAAGTTTATCATGCGCTGGCGAGCATTGGGTTCGATCGCTCCAAAGCAAAATAATCAGCTGCGGCGTTGCAGAGGGCCTCAACGGCTCACCAGGCGAGTCGCGAACAGCGCGTGAAGCCACATGACTCGGCCTATTGCGTTGCCAGTGTGAGGCATTTGAGCGTGCCGCCGTTATTGACGTTATCGCGAAACAGGAAGCGTCCTTTCGCAAACGCGGGCATCGCACGCGTGATTTTGGGAGATATTTGAGCACTAGCCAGTAAAGTGTATTGATCGGGTGATGCCGCGACCAACGCTAAATGTCCCTGGTTCGTCAACATCAGCAGATGATCGCCGACAAGAATGGTATGCGCGACACCAGAACCAGCAGCTGTCCAGCGCACTTTTCCAGTCTTGGCTTCGATGCAGCGGAGTTCGCCATTGGAGAAATCTTCGCGTCCGTGAGTGCCATAAAGGAACCCGTCTTTTTGCACACAGGTCGTGTACTGGCTGGACATCGCATTGTCATTGGCCCAAATCTGGGTGGCTGAATTCTTCGTCAAGCGGGCTAAGTGTCCACCGATACGATAGGCTGCGGAAACAAACAGGTGGTTGTCAAAGACCAGCGGCGTAGCCGCATTGACTGTCGGACCGCGATCACCAAATTCAAAACGAAATAGTTCCGTGCCTGTTTGGGGATCCACCGCAATCGTGTTCAGGCGTGTCACAAAGATGACTTGTTCCTGGCCCTCAATCACGGCTTTGGTTGGCGACGAATAACTGGCTCGTTCGTCTGTCTTTTTCCAGACCGTGTTCCCAGTTTCGAGATCGAAGGCAACGATTCCAGCGTTGCGTCCACCGACGTTGAGCAACAGCTTCTTGCTGGCCACGATTGGCGAACTGCCGGCACCAAAGTAGCTGGTGGGTCCCGGATAGTCGGCGCCAGTGTCGCGCGACCAGACTTTCTTGCCATTGGCCAAACTCAGCGCGTGCAAGTTTCCGGCCGCACCGAATACAAAGATCCGTTCACCAGAAACCAGTGGGACGCAACGCGGTCCGGAATCAGGATTGAGACCACCCTTATAGGTTGCGGGATAGTCAGCCTTCCAGACCGACTTGCCCGTGGCGATGTCGATGGATTCCACTCGTTCCAAATCACCGACCCGGTGAAAGATAATAACCCTTTCTCCGATCACCACAGGGCCAGCGTAGCCGCTGCCGACGGGAAACGACCAATTCACCTTAGGACCGGGCGCGGGCCACACTTCAAGCGGCTTTTCATCGACGGCAGCGCCGTTTCGATTCGGACCAAGAATCTGTGGCCAGTCGCCAGCGACACCTCTCGTCCCAACGTTCAAACTGCACAAGACGGTCAGGATAAGAGAAACAAGAAGACGGAACTTATTTGCAGCCGAGTGCATTTGTAATCTCGCTGAGCGGAAGGAGTGGAAGGAACTGCAGCGTAGCGACGTGCGGATTCGGGTTTGTCGCCTTGGTACAAAATGACATCCTACCCACTGGGGACGCCCCAATACAATTTCACGCGATTGGAGTATAATATCGCTCGAACGTCAAGTTGCCCGCGATCGCCCGCGATCTCATACTGCCCAACGGATTGCCCGGTAGAATCATGGCCCCCCGCTTCCGCTTTCTTGGAAAAAAAAGAGGAAAACGCCGGACGGGCTCGCGGTTGGTCGGCAGCGTTGGAGAGGCGATCTTCTTTGGTCTGCTGTTCCTGCTTGGTGCCGTCGCATTGACGTCGCTGGTCACCACTCAGGTCGTCAACCCGACGGCGGCGATCTATCGCCCCGGATTGGGTTTCTGGTTGGCTGTCACGGTTTTGTCGTCGTTCGTATTCATTGGCGGTGCCGGCGTGATCTTGACGGTACTCCAAGTGGGAGTCTCTGCGGAGCGACGTTCGGCCATTGTCCAACGCGCGACTGATCTTGATCTGATTCAGGACGCGCTGCCTTCCCAAAAGGACTTTCCGTCGATTCCCCGTGAAGCCAACTTGGTAAACAGCCCTGGCGTAGAACTAGCATATCGATTGCCGGCGATCAGATCGTCGGCTTGGAAACTGACTGGCATGACCTTGCTGGCATTGGTGGCAACGGGCTTCGCGGCAGCCTTGGTGGTGATTTCGCTGGAAAGTTGGTTCTTTGGCGAATTCGAGTGGGTGTTGCTGGCGTTTGCCGCCCCGTACATCGTCTGCGGTATCTGGACGGCGAGTTACATCGTGCGCGAAATCTGGTGGAATAGCCGCATCGGTCCCACTTGCGTCGAAATCTCGGATCTCCCCTTGCGGCCAGGCCATGAGTATGCGATTTTTCTATCGCAAGGTGGGCGTGTGTCGCTGGCGGCGCTGAAGATGATGCTGGTTTGCGAAGAAGAATCTACTTATAGTCAAGGAACGGACATTCGTACGGAAACCAAAGTCGTTTACGAGAAGCCTGTCTTCGAGCGAGAGTCGATTTCGATCGAGCCCGGTGTCCCATTGGAGATGAGAGAGTCACTGCTAATCCCCCCAAACGCGATGCACTCCTTTCAGTCTGGCCACAACTTACTTCGTTGGAAGTTGGTTGTATCTGGCCAACCTTCCGCTCGACCTCAATTCGTCCGAAACTTTCCGGTTGTTGTATATCCCAATGTTGACGGTTTCTAAACGAGCCAATCCGCGTCTTCGCGAACGAGTCGGTCATGCGATGATCGAACCGCTAATCAGTCTGCAGTTTCTGAGTTCTGACGGCGCGTACCGCTCGGGGGATGTGCTGTACGCCGAGTATCAGATTGATGCCGTTGAGTCTGACGACGTTCAGGCAGTTGAGCTCTCGATATTGTGGTATACAGAGGGAAAGGGTGACGAAGATCTGGCCGTTCATTTCTTCGAGCGACGTGTCTCTGCAGATGCAGACGACGGCGACCTGCGTCGCCTCTATCGATTCAAGACGGAACTACCCAATAGCCCGCTGACCTACTCTGGTGAAATTCTCAGAATTCGCTGGTGTGGACGCGTCCGCATTTTTCTTCGGCGTGGGAAGGAGCTGTTTTTTGATCAGCCTTTTCAGCTATTGCCACGCCAGACTAACGCGGAGAAGCAGGACGATCTGGCGTGACAGGCCATCTACCTGAATCCCAAACTTCGAAGTCGCTCCACCCCGCAAATCCATTTTCCACTTGCGCAGTCCGACCCGGCGCGATTCAGTACCAGTTTCCGTCGGACGACTCCCCCGCGAAGTTGCTGGTCCGTCTGCGCGACAATTGCTGGTGGGGCGAGATCGTCGGACCACATGGATCGGGGAAATCGACGCTGATTCAAATGCTTCTGCCGGCGTTTCAAAATGCTGGCCGGAAGGTTCACCTGGTCACGCCAACGAGCGGCGAACGTCGGTTGCCCGCCGTCGCCCATGACATGTCAGATTGGGACGACCAAACGCAGGTGGTCATTGATGGGTTCGAACAGCTTGGTTGGTGGCAGCGCCGCTCGCTCAAGCGAGCGTGCCGCGGGTGTGGTTGCGGTCTGCTGATCACTGCTCATGCGAGTTTGGGCTTCCCGCCATTGCTTACCACCACCACTTCACTCGGATTGACCGAACAGCTCGTCTTCGCGTTGCTCTCTGAGCACGCCACCAACCACATCTCGACTGCCGAGATCGAGGATGCGTTTTCACGCCACGAGGGCAACGTGCGCGAGATCTTTTTCGATCTGTACGATCGGTACGAGCAGCACGCTCGGAGCTGACGCTTCCATTGCGAACAGGCGGTTAAGGTGGCAATCCGCAGTTCATGGAAATTCGCCGCCCCGCATGGTCTTTGTGAGCTAGTTTCTTGCAGACGGTCTCGCGCAACGCGCGTTGGCACAATGTGAATATTTGTCACGACCCGCAGTCGTGGAAGATGCCGAATCGCTTCGCAAACATTGAAGTAGTTGAAATTGGCACTTGACCACCAACCATGCTAGCGGGTCAAACAGAGGAACGAATAACCCATGGTCAATGAGAATCGCAGAATGAAAAGGTGGATCTGCCATACGGCCGTCATGGTGAGCGTGCTATGCACACTCGCCTTGAAGCCATGTGAATGCTCGGCGGGACAGTTGTCGGACTGGCTCTCCGGCCGCTCGCCCTACTATCACAAACAGCCTTGGCAAATCGACCGCCGGTCCCCTCGAACATCCCCGCAATATCCGCAGGCACCGAATGCAAGTCAGGCTGCTATTGCGTATCCAACTGGCGTCGCCTACCAACAGCGAACTGCGATTCAGACGAAACCATGGCATCAGGCAGTGCCGGTGATTCAACAGACACCGGCTTTTCAGACGACACCGATCAACCAATCGGTGACCGCGATTCCACAGGCAACGTATGCGCAAAGGTCGGTTCTAAACTCAGGCGGTGGGGTCTGTGGGGCAAATCGCCTGCAGTCCGTGCCTCGCTCGGCCTATCGTTCGACGTGGGTTCGTGTTCCGGTCACCCGATATCGCCCAGTGCCAGGAGTTGCCTCGACGGCGTACGGTGTTCCTGCGACACAACCTTGCAGCGGATACGAGTGGCGTCTACGCCGCGTGCCTGTGACTACCTTTCTCCCGTTTGCTGACTATTGGGGCCACCATTTCGGCCCGCAACAACAGGTGTCAAATTTTGGCGCCCCGGCTGCAGCGCCGTGCGTGACCTACGGTACGGCGATCCCACAAACATCTCCACAAACATCTCCACAAGGATCCCCATATTATCCGGCGCAACCAGGGACTGTGCCATTGAATCCTACGCCTGCCAGTCCTTCGACAGGAAATGGAGATGTTCCGGCAGACCGTGCGCCGAGTTTGAACCCCAGTGGGATTCCGAGCAACACACGCTCGATGAACTTCCCAAATCCCGCCATTTCAGTTCCCCAGGCAACGGCCAAGGCGAATCTCGACGAACAATCCGGCGACGGCCAGTCCACAACGCAGACTCGACGTGACAACTATTTCAATGTGCGACCGATTCGTGACCCCGAGCCCAAATCGGGGCGTGGAGTGGTAGACGACGTTCCGCAACTTCTGGCTCCTGGGAATCATGCGGCCACGAACGATCCCAGCGGTCAAGCACGTGCCTGGCAGGTTGTACCGATCCAATGGGAATCGGTCCAGCGGCACGACTCGCCACAACGAATCGAGCCGCCGACACAAACGACTTCCGCCAGCATCGCACCGCGACCGGCTCGCAAGAACTGGGACGACGGCGGTTGGCGTTCAGCGCGGTGATTGGGTGGCTTGTGCCCTGTCAGTTTTGATTTTAGGGTTGAAGAATAATGGTCGCCTAGCGAGATTGTCGTTGATCGCTGCGATCAAGACGTTTGGTTCGCGGAGAACCACGACAATCAGGCTCAACAACCCTAATTCTTGGTCTTGACAAAGCAGCTGAGGGCGAGGCAGTAGCACAGCCCACAGCTGTTGTTACGTTCGGCGGGCTCGCCGATCCGAGCCTCGCTTGCTTTCTCCGACGGGCAGGCGAAAATCAATAAGCGTTCACAGGCTGGACGTTGTTTCCAATGGGACACCAATTGTTCAGGCCCATTTTTCGGCCAACGCGTATTCCCAAGACCTACAGCTTTCTGCCGAAAACCTGAGCCAGATCCCGACCTGAGAACGTTACGTTGCCCAGTCACTGCCTAAGTATGCCGCGCCGCTACCATGCCAGCCAATCTCACGATTCA
>JASLRF010000505.1 GCA_030744095.1 Pirellulaceae bacterium
GTTAGCAGTGTTCGATCTTTTATTGTCGTCTTTCGCTCCGCGAAAGCACGCTCCTTTCGCGGAGCGAAAGGCGACTATCGGACAGTAATTCCTCGAACGTTCCTAATCGCCAAACAGATTTCCCAGGCCGCCCAGCACCGATCCTTCGCCCTTGCTGCTACCTCCCGCTGCTGGGGCGTGTTGCAGAACGCGGTCGGCCAGTCGGGAAAACGGCAGGCTTTGTAGCAGCACCGAGCCGCGTCCGGAGAGCGAGGCAAGGAACAGTCCTTCGCCGCCGAAGAACATCGATTTGAGGTTGCCGGCACGCTGAATGTCGTAGTTAATCCCTTCGGTGAATGCCACCAGACAACCGGTATCGACCCGTAGGGTCTGTCCTTCGAGTTTCTTCTTGATGACGGTTCCACCGGCGTGCACAAAGGCCTTACCGTCGCCGTCGAGCCGCTGCAGAATGAAACCTTCTCCGCCGAAGAAACCGGCTCCCAGTTTTCGCTGGAAGGCGATCGAGATCTTGGTCCCCAGCGCAGCGCAGAGAAACGCATCTTTCTGGCAAATTATCGATCCGCCGATCTTAGCCAGATCCAGCGCGATTACCTTACCGGGGTATGGCGCTGCAAACGCCGCGCGCCGCTTGTCACCGGACTGATTGGTAAAGTGCGTCATAAATATCGACTCGCCGGTGAGCACTCGGCTACCGACGCTCATCATCTTGCCCATGAAGCCCTGTTGCGGATCCGATCCGTCACCCATTTTCGTGATGAACTCGATGCCGTCTTCCAGGTAGCTCATGGCGCCGGCTTCCGCGATAACGGTCTCGCCCGGGTCAAGCTCTATCTCGACGATCTGCATGTCGTCGCCGAAGATCTCGTAGTCGATTTCATGACTTTGCATTGCAGACTCCTTGGAAGAGGGATCACAATCATCAACTCGGCGAGGCGAACACAGGATTTCGGCTGTTATTCGCCGCACGCCACAGGATCTTGGCGAGCGGTTTCTCAGTGGGAGCCAAACGCGGGCACTCGCAGGTTGACGACGTTTGTTCTCGGCCTTAGATTCGTATCGTTGATTCGCTGCGAGTGGTCGTTTCATCGGTTCGCTGGGGACAACGGAAAGGTTATTTCCAAAGAAATCCACACACTCGGCGGATTTCGTGCCAGTTTGGACTCCGTAGACCTTCCTCTACCATTGAACATTTGTATGCCCGATGCCGCCGAGACGTTTGACCCGCGATACCTCGAAGGGATTCGCCTCTTCAATGAATGCGAGTTCTTCGAGGCCCGCAAAGTCTGGGAAGACTTGTGGCTAGAGTACACCGGATCCGCGCGACCTTTTTATCAGGGTCTGATTCAGGTCGCCGTCTGTCTACATCATTTTGGCAACGGAAATACGACTGGCGCGAAGAAGTTATACTATTCTTGCCGAGGGTATCTCGACGACTATCCGCCACACTATTTGGGTCTGGACTTGGAGAAGTTGTTGGCCGAGTTGCAGGCCTGTTGTGCAGAGATTCTAGCCAACGAAGAGAAGTTTCCAAACGTCGAAATCGTGGTCGACTTGATTCCCGAGATTCATCTCGACGAGTGAAACAGACTGACCACTTAGAACCGCGTCCGCGTTTGCGTACGCATTGGTCGGGCGACATGGCGCAATACGACGAATCTTCCGAACTGCCTGCCGATTTCTCCGGTCGCGTGCGTCTGTTCCCGCTACCAAACCTGGTCATGTTCCCGCACGCCATCCAACCGCTGCACGTTTTTGAACCACGCTACGTCGCGATGCTGGAAGATGCCATTCAGGAAGATCAGTTGCTGGCCATGGCCTTGCTGAAGCCAGGCTGGGAATCCGAGTACGATGCGCGACCTGCCGTTTTTCCGGCGACGTGTATTGGGCGGATCGTCGCGCAGTCGAGGCTGCCCGACGGCACCCACAACCTAGTCCTCAGGGGCCTCTGTCGGGCCGCGATCGAACACGAACTGCCGCCGGAACATGCATATCGGATGGCCGACGTGACCGTGATGAATGAACAATCACCGACTTCCGTCGAGCAGCAAACGAAGCTCCGGCAAACGCTTACACGACGATTCCAAAGACAATTGTCTGAAATGGCGTCTGGCCAGGAGCAGCTGGCCCAGTTGCTGGACGTGCGGTTGCCGGTGGGCATTCTGACGGACGTGATCGCGTTTTCTCTCGATTTGGCGACTCCTCTAAAGCAGGAGTTCTTGAGCGAACCAGATGCTGGTGTGCGAGCGAGACGGCTGATTGAGGTCTTAGATCAGACGGTGGACCTGCGGTTGCGGAACGGGGAGCTGGGACGTAAGTTTCCACCCAAATTTAGCGACAATTGAACGTCCTTGACCAGCTTGGACGTCGCTTCTAGGATGAATTCGCTAAGCCGCCCGACGCGCCAAACCGCCCGACACCCCTGTACGCCCGACACCTCCGTACGGTAGTTTTTGGCATCGTTTCTTTACGGCGTCGCCCGCCGCCAGGCAGCGAGTCGGCCGGCACTGGCCCTCGATTGTCTGTGCAGACTGATAGACCACGGCGTTCCTCGCTTTGATTTTTCCAGGAGAAGACCATGTGCGCGTCGGGCGGAGCAGCCAATCGCGAAACGGGTAGCCAAGACGGCGAAACAGATGAGGCCACCGGCGGCACACCATCCCATGTGGTGGATCACGCGCGGATTGAAGCGGCGGTCCGCGAAATCCTGGCGGCGGTCGGCGAGGATCCTGATCGAGAAGGATTGCTCGAAACTCCAGCCCGCGTTGCCCGCATGTATGCCGAACTGTTTAGCGGCCTGCATGACGATCCCAAGACGCACCTGCAGAAGTTCTTTACCGAAAAGTATGACGAGGTCGTGCTGGTTCGTGACATCAGTTTCAACAGCATGTGCGAACATCACCTGTTGCCGTTTATGGGCAAGACCCATATCGGCTATATCCCCAAAGGCAAAGTGATCGGCCTCAGCAAACTTGCGCGAGTCGTCGAAAGTGTTTCCCGACGACCGCAAGTTCAGGAACGGATGACCGAGGAAATCGCCAATCTGTTGGTCAGCGAGTTGGGCGCCAAGGGCGTGGCCGTGGTGGTCGAGGCGACTCATTCCTGTATGACGATGCGCGGCGTTCGCAAGCCCGGCAGCCTCTGTGTCACTTCGGCGATGAAAGGACTGTTTCGCTCGAATCAGTCCTCGCGCGCGGAAATCATGCAGTTGATTTGTGGGAACCGAACGAACTAAGGAATAGGCCATCAATATCTGTCACATTGTCGTTGTTCGCGCCGCGAACAACATGTTGGGTTTGCCAAGCGAACCACGAATTTCGCGAGGGAACTAACATGGACCTTTGGCATCTGCTGATTCAGTTTGTATTCCGTCTGACATTTGGTGTGGCGCTGTCGATGGGGATTACACCGGCGCGCTACGTGACAAGCGGTTTCTACCGCGTGCATTTGTGGGTCTTGATGGGAATCAATACGTTTGCCGGCCTGGCGATCTTCACGCGTCAAGAACTCGTCGAACAAGGCGCGTTCTCCTGGCAACTAATGTTCGGAATCACGGTCGGTCTGGCCGTCTTGAGCTACGTTGGTTCAGTACTATGGCTATACGAGAAAGCCGAAGCGGGCGGGCTGGTGCTGTTCGTTTTGGCGGTCACCGCGCTGATCGCCGCGGCAATGGTGACACCCTGGAGCGAAGCGACCAGCGGAACCGGTATCGTTCTGGCTTTCTTAGATCTCAGTTCGAGCGGCCTTTTGTTGGGTGTCACGTTGTCCGCAATGTTCCTGGGACATTGGTACTTGAACACGCCTACGATGGAATTGCTGCCACTGAAACGGCTCGTTGTGTTCATGGCAATTGCGATACTGGTAAGAACTGTTGTTAGCGCCAGCGGCTTGATTCTTCAGGCGAGTTCCCCTGCGCCATTGGAGACGGCGTTTTGGATTTTCGTCAGTTTTCGTTGGCTCTCCGGGTTACTGGGCACGTTCATGTTGGCCTTGATGGCGTGGTACACGTTGAAAGTCCCCAATACGCAGAGTGCGACGGGGATCCTATATGCGGGGGTGATTCTGACGTTCCTGGGCGAACTGACGTCGCAGCTACTGTCCGTCGATACGCTTTATCCGATATGATGGGGTATCAGTGCGACCGGCACTCGCGGCGTGATGCGGAATGTGTCGGCATTGTTTGAATCGGGAACACCCTTGCCATGAATGTGATTTTCGCCTGTCCCGAATGCGATCAGACGTCGCGTCAGGAAACTGAGCCGCCAGACCATCAGGTGGTTTGCACGTCCTGCCAGCATACGATCGTTGCCTCGCTGCCGTCGAAATCCGCCGAACCGATGAATCGGTGTTTCATATGTGGTTGCGACGAACTGTACGTGCGGAAAGATTTCTCGCAGCGACTGGGCCTGATGATTGTCGTCGCTGCGATGGTGCTCAGTTCGATAGCTTGGGGATTTCATTGGCGATATACGACATACGGCATTCTATTTGCCGCGGCTTTGATTGATGTGACCTTCTATTTCAGCGTGGGCAATTTGTTGCAATGCTATCGCTGCCGTGCCGAATATCGCGGTATTCCGGGATTGGACCAGCGCGAGCCATTCAGCTTGGAAACGCATGAGAAGTTTCGCCAGCAGGCAGCACGTTTTGCTGAAGCTGACTCGTCCGACGGCGAGGCCGCGCGTAGCTCGGCACCTCCCATCTAGCATTCGCCGCCTCTTCCGAGGGCATTTGGGGTCTTCGCTCGCGACCAGCGCAGCACACAAACGAACCGGTTTCAGCGACACAATCTTTGCCCAACACAACTCAATATCGCCCGGTACAACCCAACCAGGTAAGTCCCCATGGATAAGGAGCGAGAACGAATCCAAGAGGATCTGCGAGGGTTGTTGGAGGGGGACGTCTACTGCGATGACTTGTTCGTTCAGATGTACGCGAGCGATGCCAGTATCTACGAAATACGGCCCATGGGTGTCGTCCGTCCGCGGAGTGTGGCCGACGTCGTAGCCTGCGTTGAATACGCGGCCGAGAATAATATTCCGATTCATGCGCGAGGTTCCGGCACGGGAGTTGCCGGGGAATCGCTGGGAGCGGGATTGATGGTCGATTTCTCGACGCATATGCGACGCGTGCTCGAAATCAATGAGGACACGGTTCGTTTTCAGCCTGGCATCGTCTTGGCGCAGTTGAACGACCATCTGAAACGTCACGATCGCCTTTTTGGCCCTGATCCCGCGACACGCCGGGTCACCACGATGGGCAGCGTGTTGGCTGTCGATGGTGGTGGAAGCCACTGGCCGGCGTATGGCTCGGCACGGGACCACGTAGTCAAACTACAAGTCGTCATGGCAGACGGGTCGATCCTGGAAGCGGAGCGGATTCCGCTGGAGTCCGAAACGGAGCCACCCTCACGACGGAACGAGTTAGCTCGCCGGGTGAGCGACCTGATTCGCCGTGAGTCCGCCGTAATCGCGGACCATCGACCCAAGACTGCGGTCAATCGGTCTGGCTATCATGTTTACGACATTGTTTCGGACGGCCACATCGATCTGGCGCGTCTGCTTGTCGGTTCCGAAGGGACGCTGGGACTGATCACCGAGGCGACAGTAAGGACACCGCCGAGGCCTAAACAGCGTGGCGTCGCGCTTCTCTATTTCGACCGGCTGGAGAGTGCGGCACAAGGTGCGTTGTTGGCGTCCGGCATGGGAGTCAGCGCGTGCGATTTGATGGACCGCCGGCTGCTTTCAATTTCACGTGAAATTGACGAGCGTTTTGATCTGCTGGTCCCCAACGAAGCCGAAGCGATGGTGCTGGTGGAAGTCTACGGAGATGACGTTTCCGACGTCCGGGACCAACTCAATCAACTCGTCTCCCGAATCCAACGCCGGAAACGGCTCGCTTTTGATTCGCAGATTGCCCTGGACACCGAAGACCGAAACTTGTTCTGGCATTTGGTCCGCCGTGTCATTCCGCGTCTATACCGTCTCAAAGGTTCCATTCGACCGTTGCCGTTTGTGGAAGACATCGCCGTGCCGCCGAAGTTGTTGCCGGACTTCTTGATTCGCATGCAAAACGTGTTCAAGGAACACCAGGTAACGGCGACTTTTTTTTCGCACGTCGCCCAAGGGCAGATCCATGTCCGACCGTTCCTGAATCTGGCGGACTCGGAAGACGTTCGACGTATGCAAGACTTGGCGACACAGCTGTACGAACAGGTACTCGACGTGGGCGGCACAATCAGCGGCGAACACGGCGACGGCCTCAGCCGAACTTGGTTCGTGCAGCGACAGCATGGGCCTTTGTATGAAGTCTTTCGCGGTGTGAAGCGCATATTTGACCCACAGAACATCCTGAATCCAGGCAAAATCGTTGCAGACGCGCCTCAGCCGCTGACCAAGAATCTCCGGCCCGTCGTCGCGCCGAATACTGGGGTCGCAGACCCAGGCCTCGAGGAAGGTGAAACAGTTGCGGGTGGAGTGTCAATGAAGATCTCCTTGCAGCTGATTTGGGAAGGACAATCGATCGAGAACACTGCGCGTTCCTGCAATGGTTGCGGACGGTGCCGCACTGAATGGTCGATTGAGCGGATGTGTCCGATCTTCCGCATCGCCCCGCGCGAGGAAGCCTCGCCACGAGCCAAAGGTAATCTGATGCGCGCTGTACTGACCGGCAGTCTGGAACAAGACGCCTTCGCAACGGACGCGCTCAAGTCGATCGCGGACCTTTGCGTGAATTGCCATCAATGTCGCTTGGAGTGCCCCGCCGAAGTCGATATTCCCAAGCTGATGGTCGAATGCAAGGCTCAATACGTGGCGACCAACGGACTTAAGCCGAGCGAATGGTTGTTGGCACGTCCTGACATCTTGGCTGCTTACGGTAGTAGCCTTTTGTCATTTTCGAATTGGGCGATTGGTAATCGGCCGATGCGATGGTTGTTGGAGAAGTTCGCGGGCATTGCACAAGGTCGCAAATTGCCGCGGCTGGCCGTTCGCAATTTCATTCGCGTCGCGCATCGTCGCAAGCTGTGCCGTCCGACGCGCAGCACCGGCATTAAAGTCCTTTATTTTGCCGATGTCTATGCGACCTGGTACGACGTCCAGTTGGCCGAATCGCTGGTCGCCGTGTTGGAGCACAACGGCATCGAGGTCTACGTGCCGCCGCGTCCGCTCCATTCCGGCATGGCGGCAGTCTCTGCCGGGGCGACTGACGCCGCCAAGCGGTTGGCCGAGGGTAACGTCAAACTTCTGGCTGACGCGGTGCGGCAAGGATATCACATCGTGACTACCGAGCCATCGGCAGCGCTCTGCCTAACACACGAATATCCCAATCTGCTGGATGACGACGATGTTCGTCTGGTGGCGAGAAATACCAGTGAAGCCTGCAACTATCTGTGGAAGTTGCACCAACACGGAGAATTGAAACTGGACTTCAGCCCAATCGACGCAGTCTTGGGTTACCACCAACCTTGCCACCAGCGGGCGTTGAAAGTCGGCTCGCCCGGGCGCAATCTGGTGCGGCTGATCCCGGGCTTGGCGGTACGGCTGATGGATCATGGTTGTTCGGGGATGGCTGGTAACTACGGACTGAAACGCAGAAACTACCGCAATAGCCTGCGCGTGGGGTGGAATCTCATTTCTGCACTGCGTGACCCGGCGATCCAATGTGGTGTTACCGAATGCAGCGCCTGTAAGATTCAAATGGAACAGGGAACCACGAAACCAACATTGCACCCTCTCAAATTGTTAGCGCACGCTTACGGTCTGATGCCCGATGTCGCTCGACTGTTGTCAGCGCGGGGTGAGGAGTTAATCGTCACGTGAACGTTCAAGTCAAGCTGTTTGCTGTTGCCAAACAACTCGTGGGCAGTGAAATCGCCTCAGTCGAATTGCCTGCCGAGCCCACCGTGGCCGATCTCCGCACGGCCTTGGCACGCGACTTTCCGGCATTGTCGGTGACATTGGCCAGCGTAGTCTTTGCCGTCAATGCCGAATATGCGACCGATCAGACGCGTTTGTCGACGACCGACGAAATTGCCTGTATTCCTCCAGTCAGTGGCGGATAGTGGGTCTGCTGGGCTAAAATAAGTTCCCGGCCAGAACGTTTCATCTCCTTGGAATCAACTGGGTAGTCAATTGTCACTTCCGTTGGTCAGCACAACCAATGATCGAAATCACTCACGAGGAAATCGATAGCAGCGCGCTGCTTCGCGCGGCCGAGTCAAATTTGGCTGGCGCCGTCGTGTTGTTCTTGGGGACGACGCGCGAAATGACCGAAGGACGTCGTACCCGCTCGCTGGTCTACGAAGCCTATGAACCGATGGCGCGACGAAAGCTGGCTGAACTGGCAGACGAGGCGAGGCGTCGCTGGCCGCTGACCGGCTGTGCGATCGTTCACCGGCTGGGCCAACTCGAACTGCGAGAAGCGAGCGTGGCGATTGCAGTTAGCTCGCCGCACCGTCAAGATGCATTCGAGGCTGGCAAGTGGCTCATTGACACGCTCAAAGAGGTTGTGCCAATCTGGAAGCAGGAGAATTGGGCCGACGGGAGCTGCCAATGGGTTCATCCCGGTCAACCACCCTCGGCCAGCCGACCAGACACGCTCGAATCACTCGCTAATACGCCACAGAACGCCGCCCCAACGACGAACGAGTCATGAGCTTACCCAACCAACTTGTCGATTCGCTCGGACGCGTCCATACCAGTTTGCGAATTAGCGTGACGGATCGCTGCAACATTCGCTGTTTCTACTGCATGCCGAACGAGAATATTCAGTTTCGGCCGCGAGACGAGATACTGACATTCGAGGAGATCGAACGCTTCACCCGCGTCGCCGTGCAGCTGGGCGTCAACAAGGTGCGACTGACCGGCGGCGAACCGCTGGTCCGGTCCGGCTTGGAGATGCTCATTGGCAAACTGGTCGCACTGCCTGGTATCAACGATGTCGCCGTGACGACCAATGGGCTGCTGCTGGCCGATCAGGCCGAGGCGTTAAAGCGAGCTGGCTTACATCGGCTGAATATCAGCCTCGATGGCTTGAAAGAGGAGACGTTTCAGCGGATCGCGCGTCGCAAAGGGTTGCACCGTGTTCTGGAAGGGATTGAGGCGGCGAAGCGCGTTGGATTCGAGGGGATTCGCCTGAATGCTGTCGCCATCAGTGGCATCACCGACGACGAAATTGTGCCGCTGGGCGAGTTTGCACGTCAGCAGCATCTGGAATTGCGGTTTATTGAATTCATGCCGCTCGACGCCCAAGGCAATTGGGAAACCGATCAGGTGGTATCAGGAGACGTGATTCGCGAGAAACTCGAAGACGCGTTTGGAGAACTGCTGCCTGCCGCACGGCCCGATCCAAGCCAACCGGCGGTGGACTACCAGTTTGCCGACGGGCAGGGCCGGATTGGCTTCATCAATCCAGTCACTCAACCATTTTGTAGCGACTGCAATCGATTGCGAATAACGGCGGAAGGGCAGATTCGAAATTGCCTTTTCTCCACCAGCGAATGGGACGCACGCGCTCTGCTGCGATCTGACGCTAGTGACGAGCAGATTGCGGAGCGGTTGGTCGAATGCGTGCAAGCTAAGAAACCAGGTCACGGGATCGATTCGCCGGATTTCGTGAAGCCCGAACGCGCGATGTATCAGATCGGCGGGTAACTTGGGGGTCGGTCCCGTAGCGTGATGACGCAGCCCATAGAGATCGCTGAGTCGGTTTTTAACTCTACGCGAACGGCTGGCGGATCAATTGAGCATGACGACGCTTTCTCGGATCTATCTGGACAATGCGGCCACCAGTTGGCCCAAGCCAACTGCCGTCTATGAGGCGGTGGACCACTATTTGCGCGAATTAGGCGCTCCGGCAGGTCGTAGTGCGTATCGCGAAGCGGTGGAAGTCGAACGGCTTGTCACAGATGCGCGGCGACAGCTTGGAATTCTGTTGGGCAATGTTGCTCCCGAGCGAGTGATTTTCACGTCCAATGGAACGGACTCGTTGAACCTGGCCTTGCACGGCGTCTTGCGAGCGGGAGACCACGTGATCACGAGCGTCGTCGAACACAATTCCGTGTTGAGACCCTTGCGGCACTTAGAGCAAGCTGGTGTGGTTGAGGTCTCACGAGTTGCTTGTGATGGAAGTGGCCTGATTGATCCAGCCGACATTCGTCGGGAAGTGCGCCGCAATACGCGCATGATCGCCCTTTCACACGCGTCAAATGTGACGGGCGCAATCCAACCCGCCGAAGACGTTGCGAGAATTGCTGCTGAGCACGAGTTGTTATTCCTGTTGGATGCTGCCCAAACGTTGGGCCATCTAGAGGTCGATGCCCACAAGATTGGGGCCCATCTAGTTGCGGCGCCAGGTCACAAGGCGCTGCTCGGACCGTTAGGGATTGGCCTGTTGTACATTGCCCCGGGCGTTGAACAACAACTCGCACCGATACGCCAGGGGGGGACAGGAACGCAAAGCGAGACCGATCTCCAGCCTGATTCGCTGCCGGACAAATACGAGTCTGGAAACCATAACGTGCCGGCCATTGTGGGCTTGGGGGCGGCCGTCAATCAGCTACGCGCGAAGGGGATCGGCGTGGTCGAACAGCACGCCCGGACGCTTCTGACAAGTCTCCTGGAAGGGCTGGCGGAGATCGAACATGTTACCTTGCACGGGCCTGCTGATGCGAGACGGCAATCCGCAATCCAAAGCGTCAGCGTTGCTGGGTACGATCCGCAGGAAGTTGCCACGATGCTCGACGCGGCATATTCCATTCAGGTCCGCGCCGGCTTACATTGTGCTCCGCTGATGCACGATGCGTTAGGCACACGCGCGCATGGCGGCACATTGCGATTGAGCCTCGGTCAGTTCAACACGCTCGACCAGATCGAAACGGTTGTCACCGGCATGACCGAATTGGCCGCTGCAGCCCCGCCCAATTGAACCGGACTTCTTCGCCTACAAAGCAAACGGCGCGCATTTTGAAAGGAAGCAAATTGATGTCAAAGCGGTCAGGCTCGCAGCAGGCGTCAACAGTGCCGTCAGCCGAAAAGCCGCAGTCAGCTGAAAGGCCATGGTATGCCGATGGGCTCAAATTCAAATGTACGCAATGCGGCAACTGCTGCACCGGCGCGCCCGGGTTTGTGTGGGTCAAAAAGTCAGAGATTGCGACGATGGCAGTTTTGCTGGATCTGGACGTTACGGCGTTTGAAAGAGAGTACGTGCGTAACGTGGGGATACGTAAAAGTTTGCGCGAGTTTCCTAATGGCGATTGCGTCTTTTTCGATGGTCAGTCGCGCCGATGTGCGGTTTACGAAGCGAGGCCGCGTCAGTGCGTGACGTGGCCATTCTGGGAATCGAACTTGCGATCTCCCGAAGCCTGGGAAGAGACCTGTG
>JASLRF010000506.1 GCA_030744095.1 Pirellulaceae bacterium
ACGAAAGAAACCCAGATTGCGGTAGTAGGCGGTCAAGCGATCGACGTCTTCGTCGATCTTGTTTCGGTCGACCTTTCCACGAAAAATTGCCAGATAGGGAATCACGTCGGGCTTGGATTGAATCTGGGTCTTGAGTCGCCCGTCGGTCGCAATCGTGTTGCCTACGAATGAGACGCTCACAATGCGCTGCATCGGCCCTTCGCTGACTTCGAGCACGGCACCGCGATCTGCATTGCCCGTTCCCTCGCGGACGGCGATGCGTGCCTGCGGGTAACCTTTGCGGTGGTAGAAATCTTCGACCTTGCGACGTGCTTCCTGAATCGAAAAGGAGTGCAACGCATCGCCAACTTTCAGGCCACTTTCCTTGGTAAGCACCTTGTCTGTGACGCCACGATTGCCGTGGAACTTGATGTATTGCAGCGTGGGGCGTTCAAACACTTGAAACGTCACCACGACTCCACCATTGACGCTCTGGGTCAAGATGTTGGTATCCGCGAACAAACCCGACTTCTGAAGCCGTCGCTTGTCTGCTTGCACGATTTCCGGATCGAATTGCCGCTGGGCACGTGTTCGTAAATACGACGTGATCGTGTCCGCACTGACGTTCTTGTTACCGACAATACGTACGTCCACGATCGGCTTGCCCCGGTCGCCAGGAAACAGCATTGAACGACTGCTTGTCCCAGGGGCGGAAACACCCAATCCGGGGCCACGTTGCGGTTGATAACCAGGTGACGGAAATCCCGAATTCGGCGTGCCCAATGAACCCAATGGCGCGATGCCGGGGTCCCTGTTGTATTGAGCCATCGCAAAGCCTGGCCCCACCGCCAACAACGCAGTCAACAATAATGCCAAACATACTCCGCGAGCGGTTGTTTCGTATTTGAGGTTGAGCATAGGTTGTTTCCGGCTGAAGGTCGGATCGCAAGAGATGACCGGGTGCGCCACGTCGTGAAAGGGTGTGGCAATCGCGTTGCTGGTCCCAACGACTGTGGGACCCTGATAAGGCCGGGTAGAAATACAGAAATTCTGCCCGAGCGGCAACCCGGATTCGATAAGACATGTCAAACCAGAGAAATGAGCGGGTTCAGGTGCTCTGCGAGCATCACCGCTTGGCGTACCCTGGGCTCGACCAGTTGCACCGGTGCGACTGAAGGCGAGAGACGGCGAGAGACGGCGGTTTGCTCCAAGGCCGGTGTGCTAATGCGAGTTGCAGGGACGTGACGCGTGCGCGACGCCTTGTTTCTAAGTCCGATGTGTCGGGAAACTCGCTACACTTACGCCGAATGCGCTCTAAAACTCACGATCTGGTGAGGTTTCATTGAAATCGTCGAAGACCTGCAAGCGGTCTGGCGCTTTATCCTCGAACCGCGTGAATTCCTTGCGCCATATCAATGGCACATCGCCAACCGGACCGTTCCGTTGTTTCGAGACGATGATCTCTGCCTGGCCAGCAAACTGCTCCTGTTCCTCGCCACGACGATAGTATTCCTCGCGATGCACAAACATCACCACGTCAGCATCCTGCTCGATTGCACCGGACTCGCGAAGGTGACTGAGCTTTGGCCGATGGTCCTTGCTGTCTTCGGCCTGCCGGTTGAGCTGTGCGAGGCATAATACGGGAACTTTCAATTCGCGGGCGAGACCCTTAAGGCGACGGGCAATCCGGGCAACTTGTTCTTGCCTTGGATCTCGAGGATTGTCAGGTTCGATCAACTGCAGATAGTCAATCACGATCAGACCGAGTTCTCCGTCACGCCGAACAATTCGTCGCGCAGCGGCGGCGATTTCACTGACCATCCGCGATGGAGAATCATCGACAAATAGCGGTGCGCGGCTGATGACGCTTGCATTCTTGACAAGTCGAGAGCGGTCATCGTCGGAAATCGTCCCATTCCGAAGGCGATGTCCGTCGACTCGAGCGACCGAGCAGAGCAGGCGGTCCGCCAATTCGATCGAGGACATTTCCAAGCTGACAAAAAGCACCGACGACTTTTCGTTCATCGCAACATGCTCGGCGATGTTCATCGCAAAGGCGGTTTTTCCCATACTTGGGCGAGCCGCCAAGATGATTAATTCCGAATTGTGAAGGCCAGCCAACTTCGCATCTAACTCGGTGAAACCCGTTTCGACACCACCCGTCGTATGCTCGCCCAGCATACGCGCATCAATGCGATCCATCGCCTCGTGCAAAATGTCGCTGATCGTACTGACCGTCGAAACGCCTCGACCATCCAAAATCCCAAAAATCTTCTGCTCGGCCTGGCTCAGCAAAAGCCTTGACTCGGTCGATGGGTCGTACGCATCACGCAAGATGTCCGTGCTGGCATCGATCAGGGCGCGAAACGTAGCTTTTTCGCGTACGATTTTGGCGTAGTAGACCGCGTGCGCGTAATTCGGCACTGATTGAAACGTCCGTGCCAGGAACGCCGTCCCGCCAATTCGCTCGAAATCACCCGCCTGTTTGAGACATTCGACGAGCAACGTCAAATCGAGTTTCTGCCCAGCATCATGCATCCCCATCATGTGCTCGTACAGTTTGCGATTTGCGTCGTCATAGAAATCGTCCACGCGAAGGAGCAACGTCACGTCGTCGCAAACATCGGGGTTGAGCATGATGCTACCCAACACGCCGGTTTCGGCCTCCAGATTAAAGGGAGGCTGCCGATCGAGGATCTCCGAGGTGACCGGATTCTTGAGGCTAGCTGTTTCACTGCGTGGGGGACGCTGGGCCGTAGACATCGCAAGCCACCTCCGTGTCGGCAGATACCGCGCGGCCAAACGAAGCCGCGAGCAATACAGCGTAACCGGCCATCGGCCTGCCGTTGGGCCGTGGTCATGTCAACAATGTAGTTGTCAATCAACATCTCTGACGGGGTCCGGACACCACGTCAGCCAGATCACCAGTCTAGCCATCCGCATCGGAAGCGGAAGGGACGACCCACACTTTGAGGTCGGCTTCGATTTCCTGGTGCAGGTGGATCTTGACGGTGTAGAGCCCCAATTCCTTGAGTGGGCCTTCCAAGCGAACCTGGTCCGCTGTGATGCTGAATTCCACTTGTTTCAACGCGGCCACAATTTCCGGGGCTCCGACACTGCCGTACAGATGGCCCTCGTCGTTGGCCTTTGCTTCGATCGTGATACTCTGTTTTCCGAGAGCGTCGGCCAGCGTTTGCAGATCGGCGAGACGGCCTTTTTCGATTTCCACCAATTTGGCCTTGTGCTTCTGCACCATCCGCTTGTGATGGTCCGAGGCCAACGTCGCCAACCCCTCCGGAATCAAGTAGTTGTGCGCATAACCTGCCTTCACTTCGACCACATCACCCTGCTTCCCTAAATGGTCAACAGACTGGATCAGCAGCAATTCGATTCCACCGTTGGGACCTTTGGGAAGGCGTTTAAATCGCTGATTTCGTTTACGCGGAGTTTTGGTTGTCATGGTCGACTTTCAGATTCAAAAAACAGTCATGCAATGAGTTAGAACGGTACGTCGTCGTCAGGTGGTCCTCCAGCGGAGGCGGGCGACGGCTCGACGGTGGCGGATTGACTCGATTGACCTTCGTTACTGGACCGACTGCCACCTTCTTTGTTACCACGGGAGCCGAGCATCTGCATACGTTCGCCGACAACTCGCAACTTTGATCTCTTCTGTCCGTCTTTTTCCCAGGTATCGAGCTTCAGGCGACCTTCAATCAGGACGGAGGAACCTTTTCCCAGGTACTCGCCAGCAATCTCGGCTGTGCGCCCCCAAAGCGTCACGTCCACAAACGTAGTTTCTTCGATCCACTCCCCTGCCTGGTTCTTGCGGCGGTCGTTAACGGCTATGCCAAGCTCCGTGACGGCCAGGCTTGACTGGGTGTACTTCAGTTCGATGTCGCGTGTGATGTTCCCCACCAGGATGACACGATTAAAGCTCGCCATGACGAAATCTCCCGATTGTTGAGCGAAGTGAACATATGTACCCTATTGGATAGCCTATACGATCACCAGCTGGGCCGCAAGTCGCCAGCCAAGTCCAGCGGCCTATTCGTCTGTTGTAGCGGCCACTTCCTCCGTTGCTTTCTCGTCTGCGGATCCCGCCTTGGCGGCCAATTCAGGGCTGGCACCGCCGGCCGGCTCATCGGGTCTCCCGCCAAGGGCGTGAGCAACCAAAATGTCGACCAGTCGCGCGTCGATTTTGGTCACCATGTGCCGCATCACGAAGTCATTCAACTGGCAGGCACGGTTGAACCCAGCAAGTTTAGTACTGTCCATGCGAAAGTACGTCAGCCAATACGTCCCTTTACGGTGACCGTTGATCGGATATGCCAGCTTCTGCTCGTTCCAGAGACGGTTGGCCAAAATCTCGCCCGATGATCTTTTGACCATTTCCGGGATGGTGGCGGAAACACCTTGCGGATCCCGTGCATAGCGATTTGGATCGAGGATAATTAGGCACTCGTATACGTTCGTTGCCAAGACTGTTCTCCCGTATGATTTTGTCGTGTCGGCCCAGTTTGACCGCCAAGGACCGAAGTCAGGAACCGTTGTACTGATTCATGCAGGCATCAACGCCCGCCCGCGACCAAGTTTCCACGGCGTCGGCCGCAACCTGAATCGCAGTGTCAATTGTCTTCAATTCACTTTGCCGAAACTTGCTTAATACGTAGTCGGCGACATCCCAATGATCCGGCGGCGGGTCGATACCGATTCGCAGCCGAGGAATCTCCTGGCTACCGAGTCTTTGGATCACATCGTTGAGTCCTTTTTGACCGCCAGCAGAACCGTTCGGGCGAAACCGAAGTCTTCCCAGTGGCAGGCTAAAGTCGTCACAGATAATCAGGATCTCGTCGTTGTTGATCTTATAAAAATCTCGCGAGGCCAACACGCTGCTCCCGCTTCGATTCATGAACGTCTGCGGGCAAAGCAGTAAAACGCGTTCGCCCGCAATCTGGATTTCCCTGTATTCTCCATCAAACTTACTGCGGGCCGACGGAGCATTAAACCGACGAGCAAGTTCGGCGACGACTTGGAAACCAACGTTGTGTCTTGTTTCTTCGTATTTGCGACCCGGATTGCCGAGGCCAACCACCAATTTCATGCCTACGACCCTTGCTGCGTCCACGCAGCCCCATCGCCGCGAATCGATCCGCATTGACTACTCGCCCGCGTCCTCCTCGCCTTCGGCTTTCCGTCCAATGATCTCGGGCTCCTGCGACTCGGCACCCTCTTCATCCGTAATATCTTCGGTCGGTTCCACACACTGAACGAGGATCTGATCGTTCGGCGTCATCAGTTTAGCACTGAGTGGGATTTCAATATCGCCGGCAGCAATTGTGTCACCCAACTCCAACTTGTTAATGCTGACCGAAAGACGATCGGGAATCTCGCCGGCAGGACATTCGATCTCGATTTCGTGCAACTGGTGATCGACCACACCGCCTTGTTTGAGGCCTGGAGCTTCACCCCGCAGTTCCACGATGATCGTCACCAAAACGGTTTCGTCCGCGGAAACGCGCGTCAAGTCGACATGGAGAATCTCCAAGCCCATCGGATCCCATTGGATTTCGTTGATCAAAACGCTGTCACTCGCAGCACCGACGATGTCAACGACTTTGGTACCGTGGCGGATGACCGACTCCACCTCGTTCGAAGGGATGGTCAGGTTGATGCACTCCTTGCCGTGCCCATACAGAATGGCGGGGATTTGCCCCGTCTTGCGAAGCCGGCGCGTGTTGCTTGTACCGAGAGCCTCTCGTTTAGAGACGTTCAAAACGTCCGCCATGGTGGCGTTCCTTGTCGCTATTTCCTGGTGATAGAAACCCCAGATTCT
>JASLRF010000507.1 GCA_030744095.1 Pirellulaceae bacterium
CTTGATCGGCAACTTGCCGGCCAATGTCGTGGCGTCAAACCGTTGAAACGGATATTGCAATTGACTTCCCGCAGCAGTTTCGGCGTGCTGGCCGAATAGTCTGACAAATTCGTCATCCCAAGCCCGGTCAAGATCGACTTGGTCATGAGGGACCGGTTTCATCTGTCGGGGCGAAAGAAAGACGATTCCCTTTTCGCGCATCAGTTCGACGTCGATCCCAAAGCTCAACAGCGCACTTGAGGCAGTCATTTCGGTCGGAGCTCGAATCACCTCTGCAGTGTTCTTGACCAGGGGCGTGTCCAACAGTGATGATCCGAGAAGGTACAACTGTGCGCCCAGCGCGTCTTCACGGAGGTTGTGGATCATCTCATGGTACATCTCAGACATGCGATCGGCTCGCCAAGCCAACCACTCTTGGCGCAAACGATGTTCGCTCAGCGGGTTCGATGGCGTTCCAGTCTGTGCGGACATAAACCGCTCGAGCGTCATCTCGTCAGCTCCCCAATCGGGCCCCGGCAAGGTGGCATAGCTGCCTGGATCAAGTTGAACGGCCACGCCTGCAAATGACGCGTGCGAGGCACAACGTTGGGAAAGTTCCGAGACAACGGCACCCATAGCGGCTTGGACTTCTTGATCGAGCGGATTGTAGTGAGTGCCGATACCAAATGAGTCAAATTGTGGACGCCACCGTTTGCCTGCCGTATCGACCAGATTGATCGATGGCCTGCTGCCTAAGCGCCGTTTGGCTTCCAGAATCGGCAGCGTGCCCGTGAACTTTATCGACGGGACTAGCCGGAGACCTTCGCGGTCGAACATTCGCAACAGCATTTCCAACACATCCTTCTGCATTGGATCCTGTGCCGTCGCGAAGAAGACGCCATCATCAAAAAGGGGCGTCGGTTCCAGCAGGCGACTTGGGTACAACGATCCTCCGTCTGACAACACAGGAATCACGGCCCCGTTGTAACCACGACGTTTGAGCACCTGAATCAACCGCTTGGCACCGTCAAAGAACGTCACCCAGTCGCGCAGCGTTCGCCCGCTCTTCTGGTCAACGTCCGATGTCGCGGAAAACAACTCCGGAAACAGTGGCGTGTCAAGATGCGCGGCCAACAGGCGTCCATCGGCTGGTAACGGATATTCAAGGTTACGAAGACGGTCAGGCCCTGCAAGCACGCGGATGGCGCCAATCGTCGCAGCTCGTTTCGAATCGCGGTCGGCCAGCACAAGGATTGGGTTGTCAGTTCTTGGCCAGAAAGTCAATTGATACGTCGTCACGCCAGGTCTCTCGGCGAGATTGTCCACCGGCGTTGTAAGCCCCGTATCGACGATTGCGCGGCGACTGCCAGGTTCGTAAATCGCGATCCCCAACGTTTGCGGCGTGTCGTTTGGATAGTCGATCTCCAAGATGTGCGGGTGTCCTGGTTGCGTGATTTGCAGTGGCAAGGCGAACCAGCTATCTGGGCCAATATCTAACAGATCCCTCTCGATCTGCTTGTCCGTATCGAGCCATTTGACCAAAACTACATCACCATGCAGCGTGGGACGTCGAGCCGTCTCGCGCAGACCGAACAAAGGTAGCACTTTGCTGACCGACAAGGGTTGTTCGGGTTCGGCAGGATCGAATTCTTGAATGACCTGGAATTGCGGCCCTGGTCCTTCTGCCTGCTGACCTCCCCGCTGTGAACGTTCGTCACTTTCGGACTGCACGACGACCACCTGCAATTTCCGCCAAGGCCCCCGTTGCGCACGTGAAACTGACGAAGAACGACGCTTATCAATTGAAATAATGAGGTCGTATGCGCCCTCTTCGTGGGGCATTGTCAGCTTGAAAGGCCCAGCCGGTGAAATCGATCCGTCCAGATTCTGCACCAGTTCCCGTTCGTCGACCCACAAGTTTGAATCCGACCGAGCCGGGCGTAGTTGCACGCGACACCGATGTTCCAGTTTCGTGAAGTCGACGAGGTTCGGCAACACTGAGAATTGAAACATCTCACTGGGCTCGAACACCATCGACGTCCGGTCCGTCTGAAGCCGCAGACTGTCGCTCGCGCTGCGTCGAATGATCAGTCTATTGTCGCGATCATCCAGCGCACGATGCTGGGTCGAGTCAACGATCTCCATCAACGGAATCTGGGTTTCGAACTCACCTGAAGGTGATCCGTTGGCCCCAAAAGTGACCAACAGGTTCGCGTCTCTGGGTGCCGTGGCGCGGATCAACACACTATCGAACGAGCGAGGCAGTCGCGGCGAAATCGTCACGACATTCTCTTCAAGGTACATCGAACCGGGGGCATCTGCCTGCAGCCCATAGCCACGCGCCGTCTCGATCGTGCCTTCATCCAACCTCAGCGTGCCGAACCACGATCGCGGCTCGCCACCACCCCATTCGACCCAGAATTCGAGATCCATATCCGTCGCAACGGTGTCGACGAGTGTCGCTGGTACCCGATTCGCTCGAAGAGCCTCGGGTATCATCTCTTCGATACTGGCCTGTAACTGTCGTCCGAAGCCAGGCCGCCTTGACGATAGCTCGCCATCGTCAAGTGGTTCGGCTCCGTGTCCGTGGGCGTCACGGTTGTGAGCGTCGTGGTCGTGCGAATCATGGTCATGGTCATTCCCGTCGTGATTGCGCGCGACAGTGGGGCGAAATACTGAAAGAGCTCTGGCTCGCAGGCGTTCGGCGACAGAACCTGGGCTACGCGGGGTTTCGCCGGCAATCGGTGGCGTTACCACTGGACTGCTGGCGGCGGACGATGACGTGCTGGCGCGTGCTGGACCCGTGGACGTGGATGTCAGCACACCGTTTTCCACAGCCCACAGAGCCGCGGTTCCAGCGCCGGCAAATACCGCGCAGAGAATCGCAATTGGTAGCCCGGTAATCGTTCGGGAGCGGCTTGGCTTGGTGTTCGGTCGCACACGTCGGGCGCGGCGATTCTGGTTTCCCCGCTTCATTGAAACTGATCTGGTTAGAGGTTTGGGTCGCGATGGGGAGGCCGTGCGGCCTGCAGAAACCTGCGGTCGGTTCCGGATCAAGAAAGACGGTCCAGCCCATCGTCTTCAGGGAGTATCGGCAACTGCGGGGGGGACCGATTACTCCAATTATGCCATTTATGTGGGAACGACGGGTCGTGCGGGTCCGAGCAGAGATGCGCTCGCTAGCAGCTTGCCGGCCAGTCAGCATTGCAGCCATTTCGGGATTTCATTACGATCTCTCACCCTCGCCCAGTTTCAGCGTGATTCGGTGCACCCAACCCACATCCTGTTTGACACGCAAGGACAGTCGCTTCGATGAGCAAGATCGCACTTATTACGGGAATCACTGGTCAAGATGGATCGTATCTGGCGGAATTGCTGCTGGAGAAAGGGTACGAGGTTCATGGTGTGGCCCGTCGCGCCAGTACCGACAATCTCGGGCGAATTCATCATCTTGTCGATCGGATGTCTGTCCACGCCGGAGATATGCTCGATCAGTTTTCACTCACCGACCTGGTCCGGCAAATCCGGCCGACGGAGATCTATAACCTGGCTGCGCAGAGTTTCGTTCCAACCAGTTGGTCGCAGCCGCTGTTGACCGCCGAGATCACTGGTTTGGGCGTGACCCGACTCTTGGACGCTGTTCGTCAAGTGGATCGTTCGATCCGTTTCTATCAGGCCAGTTCCAGCGAGATGTTTGGGCGTGTGCGGGAAACGCCGCAACGGGAAACCACGCCGTTCTGGCCGCGCAGCCCCTATTCCGTCGCCAAGGTCTATGGTCATTGGATCACGGTCAACTATCGCGAAAGCTACGACCTGTTCGCCTGTTCCGGCATCCTGTTCAATCACGAATCGCCGCGCCGCGGACACGAATTCGTTACGCGAAAAATTACGCGCACTGTCGCGCAGATCAAGATGGGTTTAGCCGACGAACTCCGCCTGGGCAACTTGAAAGCCAAACGCGACTGGGGATTTGCCGGCGACTACGTTGAAGCGATGTGGCTGATGCTGCAACAAGACCATCCCGACGACTTCGTGGTTGGCACGGGCCAAACCTACGAAGTGGAACAGTTCGTGGACGCCGCGTTCTCGCACGTCGGCTTGGATTGGCACGATTACGTCGTGATCGATCCGAAATTCTACCGACCTGCTGAAGTGGATCTGCTGGTGGCTGATCCAACCAAAGCACGCACGAAGTTGGGCTGGCAACCGCGCGTAGATTTCGGGGAACTGGTCGCCATGATGGTGGAGGCTGACCTGGCAGAACTGGGTGGATCGCAGCGGGGCGTGGCGTTTCCCAAGGCAGCCTGACGTACCAGCTGCGATCAGCATCAATCTCTCCGTCGGCTCCTCGTCTCTGCCAGACGGAACGCCTAAAATGATGGCATGAGTACGACGGGGGGAAAATCGTCTGATGAACAGACGCCCGGCCAGCGGCTAGGGACGCCGCTGGAGTTCCTGCCAGGAGTGGGGCCGGCGCGTGGAAAAATGTTGCAGCGGCTTGACCTGCGGTTCACGCGAGACGTGCTTTTTTTCTTTCCGCGAGACTATCAGGACATGAGTGTCCTGCGCCGGATCGAATCGCTCGAAGACAATCAGCCGGCCAGCATCTGTGGGATCGTTGATGAAATCGATCTCCGCAACACGGGTGTGGGCCGTACGATGCTCGGCGTGTTGATCCGGCAAAAGACGCATTATCTTCGCGCGGTCTGGTTCAACCAGCCTTACATGCGCGACAAGTTTAAGGTGGGCGCACGCGTCATGTTGTCCGGCAAACCCAAGGCCAAGGGAATGCGATGGGAAATGTCGCATCCACGAGTCGAAATCCTCGCCGACGACGACGAGCCGCTCGCCGGTAAGATTCTCCCCGTTTATCCGCTGACTGATGGGATCAATCAGGGGCTCATGCGCCGCATCGTCCACAACACAGTCGCCGAGTACCTAGACTGTGTGGAAGAAGTTTTTCCTACTGAGTTTCTAGAGCTCCACCAGTTGCCCGGCATCCACGAAACGCTCGACCAGATTCATCAGCCGGTCCAGCGCCAGCGACTCGAGCATGCACAACACCGCCTGATTTACCAGGAACTGCTGATCATGCAATTGGCGCTGGCTCAGCGTCGAGCCAGCCATCGCAATGCCAGATGCGCACCTCGCCTTGAAGCAACCGCCAAGATCGACGCGCGAATCAAACGGTTGTTTCCATTTGAACTGACAGGTGCTCAGCTGTCGGCGATCGAGGAGATTCGTGCCGATATGGTGCGCGAGTATCCGATGAATCGACTCCTACAAGGTGATGTCGGCAGCGGCAAGACTGTTGTTGCGGAATATGCGATGCTGCTGGCAGTCGCGCATGGCAAGCAGGCAACGATCATGGCACCCACCGAAGTGCTGGCCCGACAGCACGCCCGCACGTTAAACGATAATCTGCGAGAGAGCCGAGTTCGCATTGCGTTGTTGACGGGGACACTGCAGGCAGCCGAGCGACAAACCACAATGGTCGCGATCGCCGAGGGCAAGGTCGATCTGGTCGTTGGCACACACGCCGTGTTGCAGGAGAGCGTTAATTTCAAGGACCTGGGCCTGGTCGTGATTGACGAACAACATAAGTTCGGCGTCAAGCAGCGGTTGAGTTTGCGGCAAGCCGGGTTGCAGCCCCATTACCTGGTGATGACGGCGACACCCATCCCAAGAACCGTCACCATGGCCGTCTACGGCGATCTCGATGTGTCGACATTAGACGAAACGCCACCAGGGCGACAGAATGTTCATACGTACCTGAGTGACGACGAAGGTCGAGAAAAGTGGTGGGACTTCTTTCGGAAGAAGCTCCGAGAAGGGCGACAAGGCTACATCATCACACCGCTGGTAGATGAATCTTCGACGCAGGAATTGGCGAGTGTCGCGGAAGCATTCGAGCAGTTGGCCAACGGGCACTTGGAGGCCTTTCGGTTGGATTTTGTGCACGGTCGGCAATCGGCTGAAGAGAAGGAATCCGCCATGAATACGTTTCGAAATGGCGAAACGCAGGTCCTGGTCGCCACGTCTGTGGTCGAAGTGGGGGTTGACGTTCCCAATGCCACGCTGATGACCATTGAAAGCGGAGAACGCTTTGGCTTGGCCCAGTTGCATCAGTTGCGAGGTCGGATCAGCCGAGGCGTACATCCCGGCTACCTATGCGTCTTTGCCAGACCCGCATCCGATGATTCACGGCAACGACTTGACGCGTTTTGCCAAACAACCGATGGGTTCGAATTGGCGGAACTGGATTTTCAAATGCGCGGGCCGGGCGACTTGTTCGGCGCACGACAACATGGGCTACCACCACTTCGCATCGCTGATCTAAGTCGCGATGCAAAGGTGCTCGAACTGGCACGCCACGACGCTTCGGCCATGATCAAACGAGATCCCGAGTTGGCGGCCCCCGAATACGCTCGGCTGCAACGGATGGT
>JASLRF010000508.1 GCA_030744095.1 Pirellulaceae bacterium
CTCGCCAGGAACCGCGGTTCGATGGCAAAGGTGACGCCAAAGTTGTCTCGGCTGGCGTCGACATACGCGCCAACACGGAGCAGAGCGGATTCTCCAATGCGCGTGACCGCAAGACTCTGGCCAATATTGCCGACCTCACCAAAGTCAACTGATGCGGAACCGGTCAGAACCCACTTTTCGCTCATCCGATACGCCAAAGTGCTGGTCAAGATGCTGCTGCTGATCGGGCCTTCAATCGAACGGAAGCCGACATAGACACTCCCGCGCTGCGGACGCGTGATGCGTCCGCCCAGCGAGATGGTTCGTAGACCATCTGCGAATGTATCGGCATAGCCGTCGGACAACAACGTCAGACGATCGCCAATGTGCCAACGAAAGTCGTAGTTGAGCAGGCCGGCTGATTCGCCAAAATTGTCGCGGATAGGTTTGGGAAAGTACGTCCCCTCGAAATTCAACACGATCCAGTCGACAATTCGCTCGTGGCCCGGTAACCCGCGCTTGGTCTGCCAACGCTGGCGGACTGCCGTCTTGAACAACATCAAGTCATCCGCGATCTCTGTGCTGGGTGCCGTGACGAAACGCTGCATACCAGAACGAAATGCGAAGTAGCGTTCGTCAAACCGCAACGGCACATTACCACCGGGCACGCCCATGAAGGTATCGAAATAAAAGCGTCGCCGAAACGCTTCGATCGAATCGTCATCCAACTCCTCGTACAGCGGATAAAGGCCCAGATCCTCGTCTGCATCGGCGTAGAGAAACTCCCCTTCGAATGTGACTTTGTGTGCCAGGCCGTTCAAGTTCAACAACTGGCTCTGCACACCAGGTTCAACGCGCCACATTGGCAGGCTGGTTCGGACACCTGTCTGACCGAGCGCCCGCGTGCGCGAATCGCCGGCAAGATCCTCTCCGACTTTGAAGAGTTCGCCCAACATGTACGGCACGACTTTGACTGGGCCAAATTGAACCGGCCAATCCAGTTCATGTCGAGTGGCGACGTGGATGCCTTCGCGTTCTGCCTCCCATGCCAGTGGATCATACTTGGCGACTTCCGATGGATTAATCGGACTGGGTGGTTCGGCAATGCGTAACTTGGCGTACCCAACATGAGAGTGACCGTGCCAAGTCAGTCGGTCTCCCAGCAACGATTGTCCCAGTAGGAAATGATCGAAGCGCGGCAACCATTCGGTTTGGGTGAAGAAGTCGTTGATCCGGGCGGAACTTCGAATTCCCCAGGTACTGTTATAGACGTATCGCTTCAGTTCCAGCTCTGTCGTCTCGTCCTTAAACTGATCCCATTCGTATTCATAGTACTGTTCCAGGAAATTGCGGTCGCTGACCAGTCCAACCTGCCCGGTGAATTGAAATCCGTTAGCTAGGTGCTGGCGATGTTGCATCAGCAGCCGACCGCGGTATTCCTTTTCGGGTATCAGTGTTCGTCGATCTTGTCCCAAGTTGTCCAGGCCGTGGTCCTTAATGCCCCAGGCGTCCACGATCCCGCGAACAGGACCCGGGATGTGAAACAGGCTGGACCGGTCGTAGGAAAAATTTGTGCCCAGGCCGATGCCACGATCGCTGAGCCAATCCGATGAAAACGTCCAGTTAGTGCCCTCCGCTCGGTTTTGCAGGCCCAGCAGCTGGTAAAGGTCCCAGTCAATCAGCAACTGAGTGCCAAAGACGCTATCGTTCTTGGCGCGAATTCGGTCGACGTAATACGTCGGCTTGGTCAGGTCGGTCGCCATCACGGGCCAGTACAGCAGGGGAACGCCACCGACGTGAAGGAAGTTGTTCCGGCTGGTCGCGAACATTTCGTGATGGACAGCCGGCTCGCCAGTTTGGTAATCGATGGCTGCGCCGCCGGTGAACGGATCAACTGCGGGCTGCTGGATGTCTTGCAGCGTAATTGTCTCCGCCTGCATCCAGTAACGGGGCACGCCCATGCGACTGGAGGTGATTGCCGCACCGTATGCAACGAAGCTCTGCGAATTCAGCTGCTGCAGCACGTCCGCCTTGACCCTCAGCAATCCTTCATAGTCCTGAACGGGCGTCAACGCCTCGGCATTGCGAATTACGCCAACATGCTCATTGGCGTGGTAGTACATCTGGTCGGCGTAAATGACGCGGTCGCCTTCGCGATAGACGATGTTGCCTTCCAGATAGAACTCCCAGCGCCCCTCGGCCCCGGTGGGCGACTGAGCTGACTGGCCGGTCATATTCAAGTTTCCGATCGCCGTCGTCCAGGCGACCACACGATCGGCTTCGATCGTCACGACATCACTAGTCAATCCGGGAACGTTCTGAATGCCACTGATGCGCACGCGCACTCCAGGACTGATCGCCACCACCGTCTCGTCTGGGTCAGGACTGGGGTAGGACTGTAACTGAGGTGGCACGCTGCTTCGGCCCGAGATACTGATGCTGCGAGCCAGAGGTGGCGGCGCACTGGGCTGGATGATTTGCGGCGATGTCAAGAACGGCGGTGTCGCGATTGGTGGCGTCCTGAACTGAGGAGTCGCTGCTGATGGCGACGTTGGAAGGAGCGGCTGTGGCTGTCTGAGTTGGGTCTGGCGAACCGTCCACTGATATTCCGTCTGTCGGGCCTCGACACCCCGCCGCACGACCGGCGGTTCGGACCGAGGCAATTGAACTTCGACAGGAAAGTCGAAGTCGATACCGGCGGCGGTATGGAATCGCCCTAACCAGGTCTTATCGGTAATGGTCTGCGCGCGACGATTCGTGATCTGGTGAGCTTCGCGGCCACGCTCAAAATCGATGACCACGTCTCGCTCGAGGTACGCGATGATCTTGTTGGGCGTGCTTCTGGCCGGATCACCCTGGTCGACCCACAGAACAGCTTCACGCGAAGTGGCCACGACTTTGCCTTGCCGAATCTCACAACCGCCGCTCAGCAGCCATACGTCAAATGCACCTTCGCGCCATCGGCTGGCCTGGTCCGCTGTAATGCGAATGGGCGCTTGTATGTCCGCCATGGGTGATTCGACTTCCGCGGCAGCCAGTCGCGGGAAGAGCAGGACAGAAACCAAGACAGACCATCGCGCGGCGACACCACACACGCGCGAATTCGTTAGCGCACGCAAACAGCTGCGTCGTTGATGAACATTGCGACGAGTGTTCAGGATGGTGGCATCCTTGCCCAAGGACCTTTGCGCCGAACCGGTAGCGACTGGTCCAAGCGCAATGGGAGTCAACAAGTAGAAGAGACAGAACCGCTTAGGATAAGTTCCGCCGAAACGGACGGGCGGGATTATAGAAGGCGGGTCGATTCCTCGCAAGGCAAATCCATCGCCCACGATGCGTCCATAACCCTATATATATCTAGGCCTTACGGTTCATGCGCCGCCCCCAAATCGCGGCCATTCCGCTAGCAGCCACCAAACTGACTAGCGGTACCAAGGGCGACCGCATCCGCATATCGCTCCAGTAGATCGCGTGCACGCCAGTGAAGACAAAGCACAATTGAACGCCAAACACCCATGGTGCCGCCAAGATACGACGACCAAGGTCTGCCAGACCATAGATGGCCAGCCCCAACACGATGGCATACCAAGCGCCGACGAGATGGCGAAGCGTCATGCGCAAAGTGGTTTCGGTTTCTCCGACGCGATGAGGCACCAACCGCCACAGCCTCACGATCCGCAATCCGCTGGCAAGGACAAACATCTTGGGTTGCTCGCCAGCGTACCGTTTTGCCAGCGCATACGCTAAACGATCGTCGTCCAATTCGGAAACTGTGTCGCTGATCTGCTGCTGTTCGGCCCGGCGAGCCAGCTTGGGCAGATCGCTCCATTGATCATCATCGGGTCCCGTTGTCAACGATCGTCCTTGCCAGGCACGACCAAGTTGCTCACCATCCCACGCTCCGTCCGCACCGGAATTCAAGAAGCGATAGAACTGCGGATTGTTGCCCAACAACACCGTGTAGCCGCCGTGTGTAGTGGTCAATTTGGCCTTCCCCAAGATCATCTGGTTGCGGATCACCCACGGTGCCATCACCAACAGTGCCGTGCCTACAAGAACTGCAACGTGCGCGAGATGATACTGGGCGGCAGAACTGCCGATCCTCACTTCACTTGCCGTGTTCGCCATCGCAAGCTGTGCTCCACCGCGGGTTCTTCGCCAGTGGCTAACGCGAGCCAACGCAATCAGCCCTAGCCAAGGCAGAAATGTTGGTCGGCAAAGTACACACAATCCTAGTACGATCCCTGTTACTGCGGACAACGACGACGCAGACCGCCACCATGATTTCGAGTTCGTTTTGGCGCTTAGGCAAGACAATGTCAGCACAGCCAAGAACGTGGCCAGCGTCTCCGTCATTACGAGGGCCGATTGGTTTAGCAGAATAGGGTCCAGGGCGACCAACATTGCGGCGGCCAGGGACCATCGTCCCAACCCCACTCGCCAGCCCAAACATGCTACGAGCCCAGTGGTGGCAACGCCAAGGACGAAATGCAAAACTGCGATTGGCCAGTTCGCACCGACCCCGCCGACACAGATCAACAGCATAGGGTAGAGAGGCGGTCGAAATGCGGTTGGACGTACTCCGCCACTTGACGCATTGGTGCCAACACTGAATGTTGCCGTTTTCCAACCATACACACCTGTCTCAAGAACATTGCCAGCTAGTTTCCGGTAGGCATCAGGATCCCGGTCGAGATTGTCTTGCATTGCGACAAGAAATACGCAGCGGATCAAGCTTGTCAGCACAAGCACCCAGAACAAAGATCTCCAAGAGGCCTTGTACCCAGCGCGAGTTTCGTCATCCTGATGGTGAATCGACATCTCTTGAACCATCTTTTTCTTGCCCGGTGGATCGCGGGCATGAACGCGAAAGTGCGATGTCCGAACGCCTGACACAACTTCTCATTTCTTGGCGTTGGCCGCTACTGGGCATAGCATTGATCGCTGCGGCCACAGCCTATCTCCCGTCGCAAGACGTTACGTTCGACCGATCGGTCGAGAATCTATTTGCTGACGACGACCCCCTGCTGACACCGTACCATCAACTAAAACGCACGTTTGGTGGGAATGAAGTCGTCATGGTCGCCTATCTCGACCCTGACTTGCTGGCCCAGGACATGTCGGGAATTCGGCGGTTGACGAAACTTGCCGAACAATGCGAAGCCGTGCCCGGCGTTCGGGCCGTTCTAAGTCTGGATCGCCCGATTGGCGAGGACATTGTCGATCGTGACAATCCGCTGGCGACCCGAACCCGCGCTGCTTTCGAGAACTACACGCACGGCGCCGATGGTCAAACAGCAGCCATCGTCGCCATTCTGAATTCAGTAGACGAAGCAACCGTGGCGCGACAACAGACAATTGATGATCTTCGGGGGATCGTCGAGCATTTGCCTGACGGATTGGCCGGCGGATTCGTCACTGGAGAACCAGCGATGGTCTCGGATGGATTTCGCTACATCGAAGATGATGGCCGCCGTCTTGGTACCTGGTCGACTGTGTTGCTGGCTGGGGTCATTCTGATTTTGTTTCGAAGTTTGCGTTGGGTGCTGATACCGTTGGTCGTCGTCCAGCTAACATTAGTGCTCACCAGAGCGACGCTCGTCTGGTCGGGTTCGCAGTTGAGCATGGTCAGTTCGATGTTGACAGCCATCGTAACGGTGATTGGCGTAGCGACGGTGATCCATGTGATCGTACGGTTTCGCGAGGCACGCAGTTCGGGGCTGAAACAGAGAGAAGCGTTGGTGCGCGCAGGCACGTTGCTAATGTGGCCAATCTTCTGGGCTATTGCCACCGACGCGGTCGGCTTCGCTTCGTTGTTGGCTGCCAAGGTGGGTCCGGTAAGAGACTTTGGGTTGATGATGATCATCGGATCCCTCTTTGTGCTGGTCAGCGTCGTCTTGACGGTTCCGGGGTTGGCCCTACTGGGTAATCTGGACACCGAACCGCGGGTGGGGCGTGGAGAGCGGTGGATTCGATCGCGTCTGAGTAGGTTGATCACGACGATCCAGCAGCGACGTCGAATGATTCTCTGTGCGATCATGGTCGTTTCAATACTGGCGATTGCGGGCGTCCTACGGATGGAAGTTGAAACCGATTTCACGAAGAACTTTCGTAGTGACAGCCCGATCGTCCGCTCGTATGATTTTGTCGAAGACAAACTTGGCGGTGCTGGTGTCTTAGATGTGATCCTGCCTGCACCCAAGCAACTTAGCCCGAGCTACCTGAGAGGTATCCAGCGACTCGAAGAACGGCTCCGCAAAGAGGTTGTCGTGCGGAACGAACAAGGCGAACAGATTGCCGGCCTGACCAAAGCCATCAGTCTCGCTGACATGGCCAGCGCGTCAGGCCTGAGTCAATCCATGTCACTGCGTTTGATGAAATTCCGTATGCCCGATTTCTATTCGGCGTTGTACGGTGTCGATCCTATCACCGGCCACTGGTGCTTTCGGATCATGTTGCGGGCTCAGGAGAGGCAGCCGGCCAACGAGAAACAGAAGTTGATTGATCAAGTCACGCGGATCGCTCGTGAAGAACTGCCAGCCACCGAGACACGTCCTGCCGTCGAGGTGACCGGTTTTTTTGTATTGCTGACAAATCTGATCAAGAGCATGGTTCGCGATCAGTGGTTAACGTTTGCAATCGCCTGCATGGGCATCTGGTTCATGACGACGCTGGCAGTCCGCAATCCTATTTATGCTTTGGTTGCCCTGGTCCCCAACGCGATACCAATCGTGCTGGTCTTGGGAACAATGGGCTGGCTGGGCGTACGGATGAACATGGGTGCCGCCATGATCGCCGCCGTCTCCATGGGCTTGTCCATCGACAGCTCGATCCATTACATAACGTCATTTCGACGAGCGCTTCAGGAGGGAAATGGCGTCACCGAGGCATTACGCAGCGTCCAGCAGACTGTGGGCATGGCCGTCGTGTTCTCCACGCTCGCCTTGATTATCGGTTTTTCCATCCTGGCCACCAGTCAATTCGTTCCGACGATCTACTTTGGCGTCTTGGTCAGTTTTTCGATGCTTGGTGGGCTGCTGGGCAACCTGATTCTGCTACCGTTGTTGCTAGCTGCTACGACGTCGAAGCGCGCCGACCCCACGCCATAGCCAATCAACGCAATGGCTCGCAGAATGCAATGGTGGTCGTAAGACTAGAGAGAGATTTGCGCGTGAACCAGACTCACTCTTTCTTATTGCGTTTCTTCTTACCCCAATCAGGATGTTTCGGGCTGCCACCTAGGTAAGGGTAGAGATCGAACTTTTCGCCGCCACCGATGATCCGAGGGTCGAGGGTTTCGCGCAGTTCATCCGTCAGCGCTGTGGACAATTTCTTCTTGATGTCTGCATAAGTCGGATCAGCAGCAACATTCTTGAGTTGGTCTGGATCAGATTTCAGTTCGAACAACTCTTCGGCAGGACGCTTTCCAAACGCCAGGTCGTAAAGGCGGCGGTGCGTCTCGTCTTTGTCACGGTTCTCGATCATGTAAGTTTTCGTGGGTCCGTTGTCAGTGTCGCCGAACCACGCGCCGGGAATCGCCGCGAGTTTGTAATTCGGCGTGCCACTGGGCCACCGATTTGGTTCGAAATTGCGGATGTAGAGATAGTCATCTGTCCGAATACCACGCCCGGGATAGCCTCCCATGTCAGGAGCCTCTTGTGCCGGAGCATGTCTTTCTTTCCCAACCAGGACATGATTGCGGCTCGTTTCGATGCGACCCGATTCAGCGCATTTGAGGACCTTAACCAAACTCCTCCCAGTCATCTCTTCAGGCACTCTGACACTAGCAATTTCCAAGAATGTCGGTGCCAAGTCAGTCAGGCTGACGAAGTCTTGTACTTCTCGACCTGCTTTAACACCACCGGTGGGCCAGCGTGCTGCCAAAGCAACATGTGTTCCGGAGTCATACAAATTGCTTTTGCCGCGTGGGAACGGCATACCGTGATCGCCGGTCATGAACACGATCGTGTCATCAAGCTCCCCAGCCGCCTCCAATGACTTCAAGGCGTTGCCCACAAGGCGATCGAATCGTTGAACCTCGAAGTAGTAATCGGCGACATCGCCACGTGTTTCCGGATGGTCAGGAAAACAGGCCGACAGTCTGATTTTGCTAAGATCCATACCGCTCCTTTCGCCCGAACCTTTGTCATAGCCGCGATGTGGATCACTACTTCCCAACCAATAGCAGAACGGTTTTCCTTCTTCGCGATTCATGAGAAACTGGTCAAAACTCTTGTACTTTCGCCCCACCAGTTCGCGCCCCTTTGTCTCCGGGCGACCGGGACCGAATCCCTTGCCACTGACGCCGACAGTGTAGCCAGCCTCTTTCAGCATCTCGGGGTACGTCGAAAGCCGGTCGGGAAACACACTCCACAGATTGCCCGCGCCGCCCAATCGCCAATGCCACTGCCCCGTCAAGATGGCATTGCGTGAAGGAGTGCAGGAAGGTGACGAAACATATGCGTGGTGAAACAGCACACCTTCATCGGCAATGCGGTCAAACGTCGGCGTCTTGACCACTGGGTCGCCGTACGCACCTGCGTGCGGCCATCCCCAGTCATCGGCAATAGCGAACAGGATGTTCGGGCGAGCGGCCTCGGCAGCATACACATTTCCTAAGATTGTCACTGCGCTGACTGCCAGACTAAGACAGACCGTAATCAGATTGGGTCCCAACGCCAGGCCATTCGTCTTGTTGATCGTCATCGATAGTGTTCCCTGTTCAATTGACTGTCTTCATGATCGTTAGCGCGTCTGGGGCGCACGAATGGTCTTTGGCGGCTGATATCCCGCTGGCTAATTCTCGTCGAATCTAAGAATAGTCGATCGGCCGTACGAAGTCGCGAGTCAGGTCACTGGCGTTCCTGCGATACCGTCAGTGAACCTGGCAATCCCCCAAGGTGGGTCGGTTCTTCGCAGGCTATCAAAAACCACGCGATTCGGCGGGGGCTCCGTTGACCCGGCGCTCGTCCAAGACCTATCATGGCACCATCTCTGTAGCCCCTGTCAGTAGGCAAGATCCAATGCTGGATGTCGACCCGCTTCACTTTTGCATTGCCTTGGGTCCGTTGGCCGCGTACCTCCTGCTGTTGGGTGCCGTGAATCTCTCTTCGCGGCCGTTTCTCACCAACGGTGCTCGTGATACGGCAGCGCTGGGGATCGGCATCTTGGGCTTCGCCATCGTGGGACCGATGGAGCTGTTTCTGCCCGAACGAACGGCATTCCACCTGGGTGCTTTTGTGTGGGTGCTGCTGCTGGTCCTGTATTCATTAAGCTTGACATTGTGTGTCTTGCTGATGCGTCCGCGATTGGTTATTTACAATATTCACGCTGATCAGGTGCGGCCACTGTTGGCGAGCCTGGTTCCACAACTGGATCGTGAGGCGCGCTGGGCTGGCCAATGTTTGATCATGCCCACGCTTGGCATTCAACTACATGTCGAGTTATTTGGCACGATGCGTAACGCGCAGCTGGTGGCGGCTGGTCCGCAACAGAGCTACGAAGGCTGGCAGAAGTTGGAACTCGAAATGTCGCGCGCTTTGAAGCAGACCAAGAGCGTCCGCAATCCTTACGGGTTCAGTCTGGTCTTTGCGGGCCTGGTCATGATTACACTGGTCACCGCGTTGATGGTTGGCGATCCTGAAACGGTTGTGCAATCGCTGCACGAGACGTTGCGAATTCCACCTACTGGGGAATGACGTCACGTGGCCGGATCCGTGAGAATTCGGATGGTCTCAATCTGCTGCTGAAGCCTCCCAACGTCGGCTTCGCTAAGGCTTGGCCGTCGCTTCCAGCCACTGGACGACCGCCGCAACCATGCGTGGCGCGGCTGCGGGTGCCCTCTCTAGCAGGCCCGAGATGGCTTGAATCGACCGTTCGGCCATTGCGAGGTATTCCGGTCTTTCCAGTCGACTTCCCAGGGCAACCAGGTTCTGTGCCGAGACCGACCCGCCGGACGGGCGAGCTCCATCGACGGGGTTCTTGCCGCGCGCCAAAAGCGTCTCATGGTCATTTGACGTGTAGAAGAAGCCGCCGTTAGCCTCGTCCCAGAACAGCTCAATTTGCTTGGCCATCAACGCATCTGCGGCATCAAGCCATTTGCGATCTTGCGTCGCGTCGTGCAGCGCAATCAGGCCATCAATCATGAAGGCGTAATCATCAACGTACGCGTTCAGTTTGGCCTGGCCTCGCCCGTAGGTACGCAGCAAGCGTCCATCTTCGGTAAGCAGTTCGTCCAAGACAAAAGTGGCAGCGTCACCTGCCGCCTGAATGTACGCGGCGTTGTTGAAGTTGGTACCTGCAACGGCGAACCCACGGATCATCAACCCGTTCCAACCGGTCAAGATCTTGGTATCCGTCAACGGCCTCGGCCGCGCCGCGCGAATGTCAAACAGTTTCTCCCGAATCGGCACCAGGCGCGCATCCAACTCCGACTCGTCGATCTTCATGCTGGCGGCCGTTACAGCCAACGCCTTGGAATACTGCGGCGCGTAGTAATGTTCCTCGAAATTGGGCTCATCGTTGATCCCGTAGACTGCGGCAAACAACTCGAATTCGTCGTCGGACAAGGCTTCCTTCAGCTCGTCCTTGGTCCATCGGTAAAACTTTCCTTCTTCGTTTTCCGATTCGGCATCCAAGGCGGAATAGAATCCTCCTCGTTCATCGGTCATTTCGCGCAAGACGAAAGTCAACATCTCGTCGGTCACGCGCTTGAAATCTTCCCGACCTGTCAGTAGATGGGCATCGGCATAAACACTGGCTAGTTGCCCGTTGTCATAGAGCATCTTCTCGAAGTGTGGAATTCGCCAGAAACGATCAACACTATAGCGATGAAAGCCACCTCCAAGGTGGTCGCGAATTCCACCCATCGCCATCCTCTCGAGCGTCACGGACAGCAGTTGAATTGCCTCTTCGTCCCTTGTTCTCTTGGCGTATTCGATCAGAAAGACCAGATTAGACGGCTCTGGAAACTTAGGTCGCATCGGATTCGTCGGCTGGTAGCCAAAGCCTCCGTAGTCGGCATCGAACTGTTCTTCAAGTGCCGCGAGGACCTTTTGCTGGACCTTTTCGTCGATGGGCGTTAAGGCTACCGGTTGACGGCTTTCCAGCTGTTCCTTGACGTAGCGCGTGATCATTTCAGCATCCGCTTCGACCTTTTCGGCATTGGCGGACCAGATTTCATGCACACGTTGCAGGAGAGAAGAAAAACCGGTTGACGCGCCTCGATCACCATCACGGGCGGGGAAATAAGTGCCACCAAAAAACGGTTGGCCTTCGGGCGTCAAGAACATTGACAACGGCCAGCCGCCGCCTCGTCCAGAGCCGCTAAGTTGGTTGTAGACGTGCAGTGAAGTCATATAAATCGTGTCGACGTCAGGCCGTTCTTCACGGTCGACCTTGATGCAGA